>SKVX01000493.1 GCA_007129225.1 Halomonas sp. | reverse complement strand
TCACTGGTCCCGCGGTACGTAGCCCTCGGCCTGGTCGGTCTCGCGGTTGTCGAGAAAGCGCTCCATCTGGTCGTTCAGGTACTTTCGTGACGCCGGGTCGAGCATGTTCAGGTGCTTTTCGTTGATCAGGCGAGTCTGCAGCGCCTGCCACTCCTCCCAGGCCTTTTTTGAGACATTTTGCTGGATTTCCTGCCCCTTCTTGCCCGGCAGCGGCGGAAATGGCAATGCTTCCAGCTCCTGCTGATACTTGCGGCAGAATACGGTACTGCTCATGGTGGCTCTCCCTGTTTCTACGCTTTGTCTGAAAACTGCCTGCGCTCGGTCATACTGCGTTAAAAATCGGCTCAAAGTACTCATTTACACCGCTCAAACTCCGTCTTTTCCCCGATTTTTGCCTTGCCTGACCATCGCTCGGCGACTTCTCGGACAAAGCTTAGGCCTTGAGTGGCTTGAACCCTGAATCATCTGTGCTTGGATCGTGGCGAGGCTCAAGTCGCCGGGGGTTCGAGTGAAAATGGCGACAGCGTCATCAACAGCGACTTGACCGGCGCGGCCAGTCCGATGCTGGCAGGATTGCCAGGATCGTACCAGCAGCGCGACTCGTCCACGGCGAAAACGGCGTGGGAACGGGCAGGCTGCGGCGTGATCTCCAGGCGAAAGTGGCTGAAGACATGGGTGAAGGGGGGCCAGGCACGGCCGAGCTCGGCACCCGGGGCGTGGCTGTCCAGCCAGGCCTTGAGCGACGAGATGTCGTCAAACTGGGGCAGACCCCAGAGCCCGCCCCAGAGGCCGCTGGGGGGGCGCTGCTCGAGCAGTACGCGCCCCTCGGTGTCCTGCAGCAGCAGCATCCGGGTGGTGCGTGTCGGCAGTGCTTTCCTGGGCTTGGATTCGGGAAAGCGCCGCTCCTCGCCCCGGCGGTGGGCCACGCAGACATCGCTGAAGGGGCAGGCCATGCAGTCGGGCCGTCCACGCCGACACAGGGTCGCCCCGAAGTCCATGATCGCCTGGGTATAGTCGACCAGGCGTTCGTCAGGGGTGTAATACTCGGCCAAGGCCCAGAGGCGACGGGATACGGCCGTACTCCCTGGCCACCCCTCCACGGCATGCAGCCGGGCCAAGCTTCGCTTGACGTTGCCGTCGAGTATGACGGCTCGACGGCCGCTGCTCTGGGCGATGATCGCACCCGCCGTGGAGCAACCGATTCCAGGAAGCGCGGAGAGTGCCTCCAGATCCAGCGGCAACTCGCCAGCATGACGCTCGACGATCTCACGGGCCGCCTTGTGCAGGTTACGCCCACGGGCGTAATACCCCAGTCCGGTCCAGAGGTGCAACACCTCGTCCTGCCCGGCCCTGGCCAGTGTGGCAACATCAGGAAAACTTGCCATGAAGCGCTCGAAATAGGGGATCACCGTGGCCACCTGGGTCTGCTGCAGCATGATCTCCGATACCCAGACCCGATAGGGCGAGCGCACCTGCTGCCAGGGAAGATCATGCCGGCCATGGTGGTCGAACCAGGCCAGCAGGCGGCGCTGGAATTCGCCCGGGGAAAGCACCGGCGTCGGCATTTCAGTCATCGGCGTCATCGGCAAAAACACCCTGAAGAAAAGCAGCACGAAAAAAAGCGCCGACTAGGGGGAGTCGGCGCAGAAACTGACTTGCTTGATGCTCAATTGAATAGACCGCGCAGGGCTTCTCGAAGTTCCTTGCCATCTTCACCCAGGCGCTCCTCGAGTTGCTCCAGCGGCCGCTCCAGCCGACGCTCGATCTCATCACCGGCACGGCGAGAGACTTCGTCACGCAGCAGTTCGACCAGGGTGGCCTGGAAGGCGTTGCGATCGAAGCGGCACCACTCGCCACTGTCTCCACCCAGCTCGCCCGTGCAGCGAACCGGCAGGGGAACCCTCTCCAGGCGCGGATTCACCGAGCAGGCTGCCTCGGCAGCATCGACGAAGCGTGCCGCAGCCCGCAGGTCGAAACGTTCGGTGACCAGATCCAGCTCACCCTCGCCATTCAGCTCGATCCCGGGGATGGTGACCAGAATGCTCTCGCTGCGAGCAACGCCATCGCTGATCCGCAAGCTGGCCTCCGCTCGATCGAAGCGGGTGTCATCGCTCCAGTCACGATCCAGCTCCTTGCCCTCGACCATGGCCGCCAGGGTGCACAGCTCCTCGGAGACGTTGACATCGAGTACCGCCCCCTCGTCGATATGACCACTCAGCCGGCCGCTCAGGCTGCGCCTGAGTGCGGGCAAGGTGTTGTAGCGAGCGTCCAGCACACTCTCAAGGGAGAGGCGTCCGCGCAGCGGCACCGGAGACTCGTCTTTCGCAAGCGCCTGCAGTAGCGGCTCCAGGCGCACCCGGGACAGCGCGGGGGACAACTGCCAACGAATCGGGTCGCGCGTCAGATCGAGCTCGCCGCTTGCTTTCAGCTCACCGCCATAGAGCTTGGCGCGGGCCCCCTCCAGGCGCTGACGGCCGTCGCTGCCGGATAGCGTCAGGTCCACGTCGGTGAAGTCGAGGCCACCCAGCTTCAGGCGTTCGAGGTCGAGGTCGGCATCGAGGGACAGCTCGGAGAGCCACTCTGCGGGGACCAGCGGTGCGGCATCCCCGGCATGAGCCTGGCGTATAGCGAAGAAGCCGCGCCGGGAGGCGCTCTGCTCCCCGGCATTCTCAGGCGGCAGGTAGTGGTCCAGATTCAGGCTGTCCCCCTGCAGGGCCAGCGACAGGAGACGTCCATCGAAGCCCATGCCCAGTCGACCGGTGAAGGTGCTGTCGTCCAGCACCAGCGTCAGACCGGAAAGTTCGGCCTGAGTCAGGTCGCCCCGTACGGGACTGGTCAATGCCACGTCGGAGAGTGCCTGTGGGCCGGCCATGCTGGGCAGCTGGTCGATGCGCGCAAGCCAGGGGCGCAGCGACATGGGCGCCAGGCTGACCTGGCCGCTATAGGTGGGCGTCGTGTCTAGCCCGGCCAGGTTGAGATTCCCGCTCAGCCGCAGGTCATCGGGACCTGTCAGCAACATGTCACGCAGTTGAGCCGTACTCTCGGCCAGATCCGCCTCCATGGCGAAGGCCAACGCCAATGGCAGGGCCGACTCTCCCAGCCGGGGGTGTTGTAGGCTGCCTTCCAAGCGGCCCTCCTGCAGCTGCATTCGCTGGCGTGACAGATCCAGTGTCAGCTGCTGTCCGGTCAGGTCCGCCTGCTGGCGCCCTTCGACACCTCCGAAACGCGTCGCCGTGCTCAGCTTCAAGCCCTCCATGACATAGCGCCGCTCGGCGAGAGCCAGTCGTGCTCTGCCCTCGAGGGAAATCGAGCTGGAAAGCCTTGGCGTTCGCTCGAGCTCACGCCAGTCCAGCGTGCCGTGGGAGGTCAAGGTAAAAGAGGTCTTGAGAGGAAAGGCCCGCTCAGGATTGACGTTGGTACCGGAAAGGCTGACCTCGTCGAGCAGCCATTCACTCTCTGCCGCCAGGTCGCGGTAGCGTACGGCACCGTTGCGGACCTGGACGTTGGCGATATTGAGCGCCACGGCCAGGTTGCTACCCTCCAGGCTGGGCCCGGCGCTGGCCGGTGCCAGCGCTGAAGCAGCCCCCTCGCGCCGCTCATCCAGGCGCTGGAGCAGGGGCTCCCAGTTGCCTTGCCCCTGCTCGTCTCGCACCAGCCGCAGCTGCATCCCGTCCAGGGTCAGGCCTTCGATGGCGATTTCGCCGCGCAACAGGGGGGCAAACGCCAGGCTCACTTCGGCCTTGTCGAAGGCCAGGAAGGGAGGTGCATCCGACGCCTGCTCGGGCAAGTGGCTCTCCACTCGCTCCACACTTACCCCTAGGCGGGGGTAGAACGACCAGGCCAGCGGCCCGTTCAGCGTCAGCTCCATGCCGCTGTGCTCGCGAACCACATCGATCAGGCGCGGCTTGAAATCCTCGGGATCGAGGAAGGTGGTGACGTAGACGACGGCGGCCACCACCGCCACGCCCAATACGCCAATGGCCGCCAGCAGGGTTTGCAAGAGTCGCTTCATGGTTTACCGCCTCCTTGCAGCGGTGGAGCCAGTTCGTAGTAACTTCCGGCGGCATGCATACGATAGCCCAGCCGGGAAAGCAGCAGCTGATCGGCCATCGGCAGTTGGGAGGCTGGTGCGCGCAGTCCGAGCCCCCGGTCGGCCGCAGCGCTGCCGACCAGTGCAAGCAGGCGAGAGCCCACGCCGCGTCTTCGGGTGGTCTTGCGCACGCAGAGCTCCGAGAGCCACCAGGCTTCGGCATCGGCACGCACCGCCACGGCGCCCAGCAGACGCTCATTGAAGCGTGCGCAGCCAAAGAAGTGGCCCGCCTCGAGATGGTGTTTGATGAAGTCATCCACCGGCACGGAGAGCCGCGCAACCGGCGCATCGGCATAGATGCGCGACAGGTCTTGCCGGGCCTGCGCATCCGATGCCCAGGCGGCGTGATCGACGATGTGAAGCGTAACCGGCATGGTGGATCTCCCTGGGCTGCGGCGCAGGGGCCGCCGCTGTGATGGGCGCATTGTAGCGGATGGGGCACTCGATTCTCTATAATGAACGGCCCCATGATGGCAAGCACCGTCTTGCCTGCCCGGTAGCCGAACGATCAGGGCCTCCCGGGCCCACCCATGCCGACGCGCGAAAGCGCGGGAGAGAGTCCGACATGTCCGAGCGTATCGCCACGGTAACCCGTGACACCCAGGAAACCCAGATCACGGTGACCGTCAATCTCGATGGCGAAGGCCGGTTGGCCTGCGAGACCGGCGTCCCCTTCCTCGACCACATGCTCGATCAGGTAGCGCGTCACGGCCTGGTCGATCTCGACATCAAGGCAGTCGGCGATCTGCATATCGATGACCACCATACCGTAGAGGATCTCGGCATAACGCTTGGCCAGGCATTCGCACAGGCAATCGGGGACAAGCGCGGCATTCGACGCTATGGCCACGCCTATGTGCCGCTGGACGAGGCGCTCTCCCGGGTCGTGATAGACTTCTCCGGCCGCCCCGGGCTATTCATGGACGTGGAATTCACCCGCGCCGCCATCGGCCGCCTGGACACTCAGTTGTTCTGGGAGTTCTTCCAGGGCTTCGTCAATCATGCCCGGGTCACGCTGCATATCGACAACCTGAAGGGCTTCAATGCCCACCATCAGGCGGAAACCATCTTCAAGGCCTTCGGTCGTGCTCTGCGCATGGCGGTTGAGCCGGACCCGCGCATGGCCGGCCAGATGCCGTCCACCAAGGGCTGTCTGTAGTTACGACGACCGAAAACTGAGGAGCCTCCATGACCATTGCCGTCATCGATTACGGAATGGGCAATCTGCATTCGGTTGCCAAGGCGCTGGAGCATGTCACCCACGAGCATGTGATCATCACCCGCGATTCGCGCTGCATTCACGGCGCCACCCGACTAGTGCTACCGGGCCAAGGCGCCATCCGCGACTGCATGGGCGAGCTGGAAAAGACCGAGCTGCGTGGCCTCGTCCTGGAGTTGCTGGCCAGCCAGAGCAAGCCACTGCTGGGCATCTGTGTCGGCCAGCAGATGCTTCTCGATCACAGTGAGGAGAACGGCGGCATTGCCTGCCTGGGCTTCCTCCCCGGCGAGGTGAAGCACTTTCCGACCGACATGCGCGATGCCAACGGGCAGCGTCTCAAGGTGCCGCATATGGGCTGGAATCTGGTGCACCAGCATCACGACCACCCGCTGTGGAACGGCATCGACCAGGACGAGCACTTCTATTTCGTGCATAGCTATTACGCCGAAGCCAGTGACGACGCCACGGTGTTCGGCACCACCGAGTATGGCCGGGTCAACGCCCACGTGGCCATCGGGCGCGATGCCACCTTTGCCGTCCAGTTCCACCCGGAGAAGAGCTCCCGGGCAGGGCTCAAGCTGCTGGAAAACTTCATCAACTGGGCACCCTGAGGCAAAGCGGGGCAGCACCGGTCAACGAATGACGGTCCCGCTGCGGCGCCCATCAGGCTCCCGTGGCCACGCACTTTGCCAGGCGTCCGGAGCCGTACCAACAGATGACCAGGCGCCCAAGCTGCGCCAATCGAGGATACTGACATGCTGGTAATACCCGCCATCGATCTCAAGGACGGCAAGTGCGTGCGGCTGAAGCAGGGCCGCATGGACGAAGCCACCACCTACGGCGACGACCCGGTGGCCATGGCCGCGCGCTGGGTCGAGGCCGGTGCTCGCCGGCTGCACCTGGTCGACCTCAACGGTGCCTTTGAGGGCAAGCCGGTCAACGGCGAGGCAGTGACGGCCATTGCGCGGCGCTGGCCGGAACTCCCGATCCAGATCGGCGGCGGCATCCGCTCCGCCGATACCATCGAGCACTACCTCTCCGCCGGGGTTTCCTACGTGATCATCGGCACCAAGGCGGTCAAGGAGCCCGCGTTCGTCGGCGAGATGTGTCGCGCCTTCCCGGGCCATGTCATCGTCGGGCTCGATGCCCGTGACGGCTACGTCGCCACCGACGGCTGGGCAGAGGTCTCCAGCGTCAAGGCCACCGACCTGGCCAAGCGCTTCGCCAACGACGGCGTCTCCAGCATCGTCTACACCGACATCGCCCGCGACGGCATGATGAATGGCGTCAACGTCGAAGCCACCGCCCAGCTTGCCCGAGAGGGCGGCCTGCCAGTGATCGCCTCCGGTGGCGTCACGAACCTCGAAGATCTGCGTTCACTGGTAGCGGCCGGTGAGCCGGGCATACTGGGCGCCATCACCGGTCGCGCCATCTACGAAGGCTCGCTGGACGTAGCGGCGGGCCAGCAGCTGTGCGATGAACTCACTGCAGGGCTCGACCGAGCCGGGAGCTGAACAGATGGGCCTTTCCAAGCGTATCATCCCTTGTCTGGACGTCGATGCCGGACGCGTGGTCAAGGGCGTCAACTTCATCGGCATCCGCGATGCCGGCGACCCGGTGGAGATCGCCCAGCGCTATAACCTTCAGGGCGCGGACGAGATCACCTTTCTCGATATCACGGCAAGCCACGAAGACCGCGATACTACCGTCGAAATGGTCGAGCGGATCGCCGGTGAGGTATTCATCCCGCTGACCGTGGGGGGAGGCATCCGTACTTGCGACGACATTCGTACCATGCTCAATGCCGGCGCCGACAAGGTGTCAATCAACACCGCCGCGGTGAACAATCCGGAATTCGTGCGCGAGGCCGCCGACCGCTTCGGCAGCCAATGCATCGTGGTGGCCATCGATGCCAAGCGGGTCTCCAGCGAGGGTGAGCCACCACGCTGGGAGATATTCACCCACGGTGGCCGCCGCCCCACCGGTCTCGACGCCGTGGAGTGGGCGAAGAAGATGGTCGAATTCGGTGCCGGCGAGCTGCTGCTGACCAGCATGGATCGCGACGGTACCAAGATCGGCTTCGACCTGGGCGTGACCCGGGCCATCTCTGACGCGGTGATCGTGCCGGTGATCGCCTCGGGCGGTGTCGGCACGCTGGACCACCTGGTGGATGGCGTGCTGGAGGGTGGCGCCGATGCGGTACTGGCGGCCAGCATCTTCCACTTTGGCGAATACACCATTCCCGAGGCCAAGCGCTACATGGCCGAACGCGGAATCGAAATGCGTCTCTAAGAAAAAGCGCCCGGGAGAGTCATAGTGATAACGTTAGGGATGACAATGCCTCGTCTGGCTACCCTGTGTCTGGCGCTGGTTCTCCTGTTGCCCGTGAAGGCTGTCGCAGCCGAACGGCAGTCGATATGGCCACCGCAGCTGGAGGTGAGCCATGTATTTTTTCAGACCAGCCTCTATACCCGCCATTTCAGCCCGCAACCCGACCACAACAATCACCAGGAGCTGATCAGCCTCGAACTGCACAATCCGCAGCGCTGGCTGGTTGGCGGCGCACGCTTCCTCAACTCCTTCGATCAGGAAGCCATCTACCTCTATGCCGGCCGTGAATTCCCTTTCTGGAAGCCAACCGAGAACATCACCGTAAGGGCCAAGTTGACCGCTGGGCTGCTCCATGGCTACCGGGGCGAGTACAAGGACAACATCCCCCTCAATCGCTATGGCACGGCACCCGCCGCCCTGCCCAGCCTGGGGGTACAGTGGGGGCGCTTCGAGACGGACCTGATCGTCTTCGGCACCGCCGGCGCCATGGTCATTGGCGGCATCCGCTTCTAACCCATCTCACTCCAGCGACAGGCCCAGATTACTCACCCCCCCATTACGCCCCAGCCGGCGCAGCGCTTTGAGAGCCTCCCGGTCGAGGCTCTCCTCGACCGCCTCCAGCACCGCATCCTGAAAGTCGGTCTCGTCCGCCATCAGCGGATGCTCCCGTATCAGGACCGCCAGCCGCTGGGCGTCCTCCTCCCCTTCGGTGAGCTCGATGAAGGCACGCACACCGCCCTTGGAGACCCGGCTGACCTCCAGTACTGCATCGGGGGCCTCGCCGCGCAGGGTATCCAGCAGCGCCGACAGCGCCACCACCGCCTCCAGTGCCCGGCGAACCCCGAAGCTATCGTCCACTGCCGTCGGCTCCAGCTCGGCCAGCTTCTCCGCCTGGCGGTCGAAGTCGATGCGTGCCTCCTTCACCAACAGCTGCTCCCATACCAGGTCGAGAATCGCCCTCAGCCCGGCAGGGTTGCCCTCACCGGTTGTCTGCGCATAGAGCGCGTAGTTGGGTAGCAACCGCTCGCACATCGCCGCCATGAAGGCTTGCTGCTGGCGCGGCGAAAGGACCTGAAGGCGCTGATGAAAGCCACTGGTTGGCTGACTCATGGATTCTCCCGGGAAAATGGTGGTCTGAGGGTGAGCGCAAGGAGCGACTGAGGCGTCATGGCCACAGGACCTCACTGGTGACACGCCCACCACCATCGAACAGCACGCCTTCGGCATGAAGCCGTGCGCGCTGCTCGATGGCACCGGGATGGTCGGCCAGGCGACGTGACGCCGTGATCACGCGAAACCAGGGCAGGTCATGGCCTTCCGGAAGGTCCCGCAGCGCCCTGGCCACCAGCCGTGGCGTGCCACCGTCGGTCATCGCTGCGATGCGGCCATAGGTGGTGACACGGCCTGCCGGTATCTCGGCGATGATCGTCAGTATCTGTTCCCGCAACGCCAGCTTCATGTACTCTTGCGCCCCCTGTCATGTTTCGTATTCCATCGATGGCGAGGTTCCCATGCATCTACACCTGCTTCAACACAGCCCTCACCACGGCCCCGCCCGTATTGCCGACTGGCTGGACAGCATGGGGCACAGCCATACGGTGTTCCACCTGTACGCCGGCGAGGCGCCCCCGGACCTGGCCGACTGCGATGCCCTGATCGTGCTCGATGGCGCCATGGATATCGACGACATCGCGACCCATCCCTGGCTCAAGCCCGAGCGCAAGCTGATCGCCCGGGCACTGGATGGCAACAAGCCTCTGCTGGGCATTGGCATGGGAGCCAGGCTGATCGCCGCGGAACTGGGCGCCACGGTGGGTCGAGGCACCTTTGCCGAAGTCGGCTGGCACGAGGTGACGCTGGCCCCCGAGAGCCCTTTCGACCTGCCGGAACAGTTCACCGCCTTTATGTGGCATGGCGATGTCTTCGCCCTGCCCGACGACGCCCTGCCACTGGGAGGCAGCCCGGTCAGCCCCGTCCAGGGCTTCGCCTGGGATGCGGGTAGAGCCCTCGGCCTGCTGTGCCATATCGAGGTGACCCGCGCCGGCGTGACCGAGCTGCTGGAGCGCGAGGAGCGGCCGAAAGGCAGCGACGCGAGCCCTCACGTGCAGGCTCGCGAGGCGATCCTGGCCGATACGGCCCGTTTCGACCGGCTGGCGCCACTGCTCGATCGCCTGCTAAGCCAGTGGCTGCGCAGCACGCCGGCCTGAATGGAAATCAGGCTGGCTGCAGCCGCTCCCGGTCATGGCGCGGCGCTTCGGCGGACCAGGAGCGTGCGGCCGCCAGGCAGCTATCCCAGTCGCCCACGTGCAGGAAATGCTGGGGGTCACGCCGTTCCAGCTGATAGCGGTACATGGGGTCGTAGTATTCGGTCAGCAGGGGCGCCAGCCACGCCTCGTGGGCCTGGGTGTTGCCGCGCTCGTGCTCACGGAAGGCCAGGGCCTGGAGCCTGGCGATACGTGCCAGGCGAGCACTGCCCAGCCGCTTCCTCAGCCGCGAGAGAGCCGTGGCAAGCTGCTTGCGCATCAGCGTCCAGCCCAGCCATTCTCCGAACTGGTGACGGTAAATAGCCCAAAGATCATCGATGTAGTCCTTCTGGATCTGGCCGATACGCCAGTCCAGCGGCATCTCCACGCGGATACGCGGCGCCTGTTCCATGGCTTGCCAGAAGGCAAGCGGCACGCTGGCCGCGCCGATCTGGCGTGACTCGTCCTCCACCACCAGCGGGCCGTCAAGCGAGAGCAGGCGCAGCCCCATGGCGTGTTCGAAATCGATCTGAGAGGGTGCCGGCAGCGGGTGGCGGCCAAAGGCGGAGCCCTTGTGCCGGGCGCAGCCCTCCAGGTCCAGACCGTTGGGCAGCCGCTGGATCAACGCCGTCTTGGCACAGCCAGTGAGCCCACTGACCACGAGCAACGGCTGCTCGGCGGCGGCGTCGATGCGTGCACACAGCCCCTGCCGCATGGCCTTCCAGCCACCGCGGATACGGGGCCGCTCGAACCCCACGTCGGCCAGCCACTGCTGGGCGATCTGCGAACGCAGCCCACCGCGAAAACAGTAGACGACGGCCTCGGGCTGCGCTTGCAGCAGGGCGTGCCAGGCCGCCACCCGGCCAGCCTTGATGCCGCCGCTGACCAGCCGCCGGCCGAGCTCGATGGCCGCCTGCTGACCGCGCTCCTTGTATTCGATGCCGACCAGGCGACGCTCCTCGTCATCCATTAGCGGCAGGTTGACCGCGCCGGGCAGGCCGCCCTGGGCAAACTCGACCGGCGCGCGCACGTCGATCAGCATGCGCCCTTCGCGCAGCAGGGAGAGGTCGGGGTCGACCAGCGGCAGGCTCATCCGCGCACCTCAATCAATGCCGTCCCACCGGCGGTGATGATCTCGCCGAACGGCACCAGCTCGATGCCATGGGCACGGCCGATGCGCTCCACGTCATCCTCCCAGGACGGGTGTACCGAGACCAGCAGACCGCCGGAGGTCTGGGGATCGCAGAGCCACTGCCAGTGCGGTTCGTCCATCTCCTTGAGGGCGGCCCCCAGGGCCTCGCGGTTGCGCTGGGCACCCCCCGGCACGGCGCCACGGCGGCGATAGGCCTCGGCCTCGGCCAGTCGTGGCAGCCGCCGGAAGTCGATACGCGCCGCCACACCGCTGGCGGTGCACACTTCGGAAAGGTGGCCGGCGAGGCCGAAGCCGGTCACGTCGGTCATGGCATGCACACCCTTTACCTTGGCAAGGTCGATGCCGATCTGGTTGGCTTTCAGCATGGTCTCACGGGCCAGCGCCTGGTGCCCGGACTCCAGCAGGCCCTGCTTCTCCGCCGTGGTCAGGAAACCCACCCCCAGTGGCTTGGTCAGGAACAGCAGGTCGCCGACCTGCGCCCCCTTGTTGAGCTTCAAGTGCTCAAGGTCCACCAGCCCATTGACCGCCAGGCCGAAGATCGGCTCGGGGGCATCGATGGAGTGGCCGCCAGCCAGGGCAAGGCCGAGTTCACGACACACCGATTGGGCACCGGCCACCACGTCGCCGGCGATCTCCGGCCCCAGCTTGTCCAGCGGCCAGCCAAGAATGCCAAGGGCCAAGACCGGCGTGCCGCCCATGGCATAGACATCACTGATGGCATTGGTGGCGGCGATGCGCCCGAAGTCGAAGGGATCATCGACGATGGGCATGAAGAAGTCGGTGGTGGCAATCATGCCGCGACCATCACCCAGGTCGTAGACGGCCGCATCCTCGCGCCCTTGGTTGCCGACGAGCAGGCCCTTGTGGCCAGCACCCGGGCCAGCCTTGGCCAGGATGCTGTCGAGTACGTCAGGGGCAATCTTGCAGCCGCATCCGGCGCCATGGCTGTACTGGGTCAGGCGGATTGCACTCATCTCGTTCTCCTTGGCAGTTCATGACAACCATTCTATATCAGTGAGCTCCTGCTGCCTCACAGGGCCTCCAGAGCATCGGTCAGCTTGTCCACGGCAACGACCTCCATGCCTGCCGGGGCGCGCTTCGGCGCGTTGCCTCTGGGCACGATGGCCCGGGTGAAACCGTGCTTGGCCGCCTCGACGATCCGCTCCTGCCCACTGGGCACCGGGCGTATCTCGCCGGATAGTCCCACCTCCCCGAATACCACCAGCTCCCGGGGCAATGGGCGATTTTGCAGGCTGGAGACCACTGCCAGCAACACCGCCAGGTCCGCGCTGGTCTCCAGCACCTTGACCCCACCCACCACGTTGAGGAAGACGTCCTGGTCGCCGGTGAACAGGCCGCCATGGCGATGCAGCACCGCCAGTAGCATGGCCAGGCGGTTCTGGTCGAGGCCCACAGCCACCCGGCGCGGATTGCCCAGGGCCGACTCGTCGAGCAGCGCCTGCACCTCCACCAGCAGTGGCCGAGTCCCCTCCCACACCACCATGACCAGGCTGCCCGACGCCAGCGCCTCGCTCCGCGACAGAAAGATCGCACTGGGGTTCTTCACTTCCTTGAGTCCATGTTCGAGCATGGCGAACACACCGAGCTCGTTGACCGCCCCGAAGCGATTCTTCTGTCCACGCAGGGTACGGAAACGCGAGTCGGCACCGCCCTCGAGCAGCAGCGATGCATCGATCATGTGCTCGAGCACCTTGGGGCCCGCCAGCGATCCATCCTTGGTCACGTGGCCCACCAGCAGCAGCACGGTGTTGCTCTGCTTAGCGAAGCGAGTCAGGGCAGCGGCCGACTCGCGCACCTGCGCCACCCCACCCGGGGCCGAGGAAATATCCTCCAGATGCATGGTCTGGATCGAGTCGATGACCAGGATCTCCGGTCGCTCGCGCTCGGCGACGGCAAGCACGGTTTCTACGCTGGTCTCGGCCAGCATCTTGAGGCCGCGGGTGGGTAGCTGCAGGCGGTGGGCCCGCATCGCCACCTGGGAGAGCGATTCCTCGCCGGTGACATAGAGCACCTGACGGGACTGGGCCAGCTTGCAGGCGGTCTGCAGCAGCAGGGTCGACTTGCCGGCTCCCGGATGCCCACCCAGCAGCACCGCCGAGCCGGGCACCAGGCCGCCACCCAGCACACGATCGAACTCCTCGAAGGTGGAGGAGAGCCGCGGCACCTCGGAAAGGTCGACATTGCCCAGATCCACCACTTCCCGGGAAAGGTTTCCCGCATAGCCGCTGCGGCCGGAGGCACCCGTCGTGGCCGCGCCGGGACGGGCGGCGGAGAGCCTCACCTCACTCAGCGTATTCCACTCCTGGCAACTCGAGCACTGGCCCTGCCACTTGCTGTACTCCGCACCGCACTCAGTGCAAACAAAGGCACTTTTCGCTTTGGCCATGCCGGCCCCTCTTCAAGATGTCGTACCATTCTAACAGCCACCGGCAGGGCTGCACCCAGACGCACGAAGGCGGCCACAGGGCCGCCTTCGATGTATAACGAACCTGCCGTGCTTACAGTCGCTGCAGCTGCAGGGCCTCGTTGTTCTGGAACCGGCGCCGCTGGGGATCGATCAGCTCCAGCGTTCTCTCATCGATACGCAGGAAGTAGTAGATCTGCCCCTCACCATCGGGTGTCAGCTCATAGACCGTGGCATCGGGATCGACAGCGGTACCGCTGAGCACTTCCCAATTGCCGGCATAGTTCTCGTCCGGCGGATCCTGAGGGTGTTCGCGATAGCTGGCACGCAGCGTAAAGGTACGCTCTTCGAGGGAGGCCTGCTCATCACCCACAAGTCGCACATCCAGATCGATCCCTGCGCAGTTGCGGCAGGGTAGTGTGCCTTGGTAGGCCACTTCGGCGTCATCCATCGCCGGTTCGGCACGATCATCCATCGGGCCGGCTGCACAGCCGGCCAGTAAGGCCAGCATGGCCGAGCCAGCCAGCAGGGTCCTGATTTGCATTTTCTCACTCCTAACCTATGGGCTTGACGCCGTGAACTACGGCAGCCTGTCTCACAGCATAAACCCTCTCAGCTTCAGCAGACAGCCTCCGCCTCATAGGGTTCCCGGGAGATGTCTTCAAATGGCGCCAGGATAGACGTGCATGAACACCAGAGCCAGGACGATGGGCATTACCACCAGGCTACCCAGGTTACCGATCAGCACCAGCGAGGCCACCTTGTGGGGCTCCTGCTTGTACTGCTCGGCCACCAGGTAGTTGAGCACAGCCGGTGGCAGAGCGGCAAACACCCAGAGCGATGCCGCCTGCAGGCCGGTCAGTTCCAGCCACAGGACCATGGGCACCGCCAGGACCAGCCCCGATAGTGGGCAGAGCACAGCGCCAAGCAGCCCGGTCTTCCAGTCGCCGAAGTCGATATCCAGCATGCGCACCCCCAGTGCGAACAGCATCAGGGGGATGCAGACGCCTCCCAGCATATGCAGTGCCTCGAGCAGCCATCCAGGCAATGGCACTCCACCCAGATTGAACCCCAGGCCGGCGATGCTTGCCAGGACGATAGGCATACGCAGCAGTCGCCACAACGGTGTACGCGGACTGAGAATATAGAGCCCCACGGAGAAGTGCAGCAACATCTCGACGATGAACAGCACGACCGCCGCCGGCAGGGCCGCTTCACCGAACGCCAGTACCAGCAGCGGGATCCCCATGTTCCCCGAGTTGTTGAACATCATTGGTGGAAGAAATGTCTTCGGCTCCAGTTTCAGCAGCTTGGCCACCGGCCACAGCACCAGCCCGGAACCCAGCACCACGACTGCCGCCGCCAGTGCCAGCCCTGCATACTCCGCCAATGGTGCCTGTCGATCCGCCAGGACGGCGAACACCAGCATCGGCACGAAGATTTCCATATTGAGGGTATTGAGGCTGCGGATATCGGGGGTGCGAAAGCGCCCGTAGAGAGTGCCACAGCCTGCGATCAGGAATACCGGTAGCAGCGTGGCGATTATCTGTGCGGTCATCAAAGGATTCCGGGTATTCGGTTTCGCTCAAGTGCGCCTAGGCTAGCACGTCGACGGCTTGCGCGGTCACGCCGCTCGGGTCAACATGGGCTAAAGTTTCACGTCACCTAGCCAAGCGAGCAAGCATGAGCCAGTTATGGAGCCCCGCCGTGCGCGAGCTGACCCCCTATGTACCGGGAGAGCAGCCACGGGAACGCCTGATCAAGCTGAACACCAATGAGAACCCCTATCCGCCGGCTCCAGGAGTCGAAGCGGTGCTGCGCGAGTTCCCCGCCGACCACCTGCGCCTCTACCCGGATCCGGAGTCTCGTGCCTTGCGCCAGGCCCTGGCTTGCGAATACGGCGTCGAACCCGAGCAGGTCTTCGTCGGCAACGGATCGGATGAAGTCCTGGCACTCGCTTTCCAGGCCTTCTTCTGTCATGACCGCCCCCTCGAGATGCCGACCACTACCTACAGCTTCTATCCGGTCTATTGCCGGCTGTATGGCATCGATCGACGCCCCCTTCCGCTGGATGACCAGTGGCGTGTCGACCTCGAGGCTTTCTCTTCGGATAGTGCCGGCGTCATCTTTGCCAACCCCAACGCGCCTACCGCCCATGGCCACTCCCGCGATGCCATTTCAGCGCTGCTGGCGCGTATCACCGAGTGCGTCGTGCTGGTCGATGAAGCCTATGTCGACTTCGGCGGCGAGAGCGTCGTTCCTCTGGTGACGAGCCACCCCAACCTGCTGGTGACAGGCACCTTTTCCAAATCACGCAGCCTGGCCGGCCTGCGCCTGGGCTATGCCATCGGCTCACGCGAACTGATCGAGGGCCTCGAGCGGGTCAAGGACTCTTTCAATTCCTATCCCATCGACAGCCTGGCCAGTGCCATCGGCATCGCGGCGCTCGAAGACCGTGAGCACTTCGATGCCTGCCGAGGGAAGGTGATCACAACCCGTGAACGCACCGTCAAGCGGTTGAAGGAGCTGGGCTTCGAGACACTACCCTCCCAGGCCAATTTCGTACTGGTGGAACATCCCGACTTCGATGCCGCCCAGCTCTTCGTCGGACTGCGTGAACGAGGCATCCTGGTGCGCCATTTCAATACCGATGCACTACGCAACTTCCTGCGTATTTCCATCGGCACCGACGACGAGATGGACTCACTGATCGAGGCGCTGGAGACACTCTGCGGCTAAGGAAAAACAGGTCCCCGGCAGATACCCGCTGGCGGCCCCATCGCGAGCGTCAGCGCCAACGATCAACAATACGCTGATAGTCGCCGCTCTCCTTGATGGCCTGGAACCCGGCGTCGAAGTCGCGCAGCAGCCGCTCGGCGTCGGGGTTGGTCTTCAAGACAGCCACATATTCCCTGCTGGCGCCAAACTCGGGCAATTTGTCGAACTGCCCCTGCAGCCCCATCTCCTTGAGCACATAGTCCCAGTTCGTTTCGTAGCCGGCAAAGCCATCCAGGCGTCCTCGCTGCAGCATGCGAAAACCCTGCTCGATGCTATTGAGTGGATACTTCGATATCCCTTCCTGTTCACCCCATTCATCGCCGAAGTTGTAGCCTCGAACCATGCCGATGGTCTTGCCCTCCAGCGAAGCCAGGCCCTCCCACTCGATCTCCGTGTCCTGGTTGACGTAGACCAGGAAGGCGGCATCGTTGACCGGTGCTTCGGAATAGGAAAAAACGGCCAGCCTCTCCGTGTTCATGCCGGTCGGGTACAGCAAGTCGACGTTGCCTTCTCTGAAACTCGCCATTGCCCGCGCCCAGTGTGTGATCACCAGCTCGATGGTATAACCCTGGGCATGGAAGCTTTCCCGTACAATATCCCAGCTGTAGCCTTGGAAGCTGCCAGCATCGCTACCGGGGGGCACGACCACTTCCGAGAAGGGTGGAGCTTGACCGTCTGCGTAGAAGCCATAGGGAGGGTAATCGTAGAGTGTGGCGATCCGGACTCTTTTCTCTTCTGCCGCGTAGGAGGTTGCCCCTGCCACCAGAAAGAGAATTGCCAGGCATAGAGTCGCCGGGATGCGCCCTCGTAGTCGTACCATAGCAACCCTCCCCGATTCACGATTCTGCCTGCAGCATAACCGCAAGCAGGGAGCCGCATCAAAAAGTAACGCAAGGTTTCGATGATTTACAATATCCGAGGTGGCATGAAAAAACCCCGAGCTCTTTCGAACTCGGGGTTTTCTCGGAATAAATGCCTGACGATGACCTACTCTCGCATGGGGGTGAGACCGCCCGGCCTTTCGCGGCACCGCCGCGAGGGCGGTCGAACGCCCCGAGCCGGCGAGGGGCCGGCCCGCGAAGCGGCCCCACGATATAAAGAGCGGGGTTTCCCATGCCCATGAAAAAACCCCGAACACTAGGTGCTCGGGGTTTTCTCGGAATAAATGCCTGACGATGACCTACTCTCGCATGGGGAGACCCCACACTACCATCGGCGCTGAGCGGTTTCACTGCTGAGTTCGGCATGGGATCAGGTGG
>SKVX01000067.1 GCA_007129225.1 Halomonas sp. | reverse complement strand
GGCGTCCCCATGGGCTTCGGCGGCCCCCACGCCGCCTTCTTCGCCACCACCGACAAGCTCAAGCGCTCCATTCCTGGACGTATCATCGGGGTCTCCAGGGACTCTCGCGGCAACACCGCCCTGCGCATGGCGATGCAGACCCGCGAGCAACACATCCGTCGCGAGAAGGCCACCTCCAACATCTGTACCGCTCAGGCCCTGCTGGCCAACATGGCGGGCTTCTACGCCGTCTACCATGGCGCCGAGGGGCTCACCACCATCGCCACGCGCATTCATCGCCTGACCACCATCCTCGCCGAAGGGGTTACCAGCAAGGGCGTGAAACTGGCCCATGACAGCTGGTTCGATACCTTGCGCCTGACCAGCATCGATGCCGGCAAGATCCACGGTCGTGCCATGACCCACGAGATCAACCTGCGCTATTTCGACAATGGCGACATCGGCGTCAGCCTGGACGAGACCACCACCGCCCACGACCTGGACACCCTCTTCGATGTGCTCCTCGACGAGGAGCACGGGCTCTCCGTCACCGCCCTGGATGAAGCCGTGATCAACGGAGGCAGGAGCGGTATTCCGGCCGCCTCTCGCCGCGAGTCGGGCTTCCTCGACCACCCGACCTTCCAGCGCTACCGCAGCGAGACCGAGATGCTGCGCTACCTCAAGCGGCTGGAGAACAAGGACCTGTCGCTGACCCACGCGATGATACCGCTGGGCTCTTGCACCATGAAGCTGAATGCCACCAGCGAGATGATTCCCATCACCTGGCCGGAATTCGGGCAGATTCATCCGTTCGCCCCGCGCAACCAGGTGGCCGGCTACCAGCAGATGATCGACGAACTGGCCGCCTTCCTGGTGGAGATCACCGGCTACGAGCATATCTCGATGCAGCCCAACTCCGGTGCCCAGGGCGAATACGCCGGGCTGGTGGCCATTCGGCGCTACCAGCAGGCCGAAGGCCAGGGCCATCGCGACATCTGTTTGATACCCAGCTCCGCCCACGGCACCAACCCCGCTTCGGCGGCCATGGCCCACATGAAGGTCGTGGTGGTGGAGTGCGACAGCGACGGCAACATCGATCTCGATGACCTTCGCTCCAAGGCAGAACAATATAGCGATCAACTCTCGGCGATCATGCTCACCTACCCCTCCACCCATGGCGTGTTCGAGGAGGGCGTGCGGGAAGCCTGCGCCATCGTCCACCGGCACGGCGGCCAGGTGTACATCGACGGCGCCAACATGAACGCCCAGGTCGGCCTGTCCCGGCCCGGCGACTTCGGCGGCGATGTCTCGCACCTGAACCTGCACAAGACCTTCTGTATCCCCCACGGCGGTGGCGGCCCGGGCATGGGTCCCATCGGGGTCAAGGCGCACCTGGCGCCCTTCGTCTCCAACCATGTGGTCACCCCAATCGCCGGCGTCAATGCCGACTGCGGTGCCGTCTCGGCGGCAGCTTTCGGCAGCGCCTCGATCCTGCCGATCTCATGGGCCTATATCAAGATGATGGGCGCCCGCGGCCTGCGCGAAGCCACCGAACTCGCCATCCTCAACGCCAACTATGTGGCCCGGCGGCTCGAGGCGCACTATCCGGTGCTGTACCGGGGCGTCAACGGCACCGTGGCCCATGAGTGCATCATCGATATCCGCACCATCAAGTCGGCCTCCGGCATCAGCGAAGAGGATATCGCCAAGCGCCTCATGGACTATGGCTTCCACGCCCCGACCATGTCCTTCCCGGTGCCCGGCACCTTGATGGTCGAACCCACCGAGTCGGAGTCCCGCTACGAGATCGATCGTTTCTGCGATGCCATGATCAGCATTCGCAAGGAGATCGCGGCGGTGGAGCGTGGTGACTGGCCCGCGGATGACAACCCGCTGGTCCATGCCCCCCACACCATGGCCGACCTGATGGACGATGCCTGGGATCGTCCCTATGCCCGGGAGCTCGGCGCCTTCCCATCCGACGCGGTCAAGGCCGCCAAGGTATGGCCGGCGGTCAACCGCGTCGACAATGTCTTCGGCGACCGGCAGCTGATCTGCTCCTGCCCGAGCATCGACGAATACCGCGACTGACCGGGCCGAGTCCCGCCCTCACGCAATCGACCCGCCAATGGCGGGTCGATTGCGTTCAAGAGCGAGGGCTTTCGATATCTCAAATTGCCGGCGCACCGTCACTATATCCAAAGCGCTCCCGCAACCGCTGCTCACGAAACCCCTCCAACAGACGCTCATAGCGACGCGGAACCCGCGTACTGCTGCGGGTGATCAGGTGTAGCGATTCGTGCTCCACCACCGGCAGGTCGAGCTCCTTGACCTGCCGCTGCCAAGGGGACGTCTCGAGCACCAGGCGCGAGACCACCGTGAAGCCGAGACCGCGCGCCACCGCATCCAGCACCATGGCCACTTCATTGGTGAAGCCCTGTCGCCGGAACTGGCTCATGGAGCGAAATTCTTCGGGAAAGTTGCTGCGCAGCAGAGCGCCGGCATGATTGACGCCATCGGAGTAGTTGATGAAACCGATACCCATCAGCTCGGTGAGCGTGGTCCCGGTGAAGTCGGCGGGAACCACCAGGCAAAGCGGCTCCTGGTGCCATTGAGAACAGTCCAGCTCCGGATGGCGAACCGGCTCGGTGATGATGCCCAGGTCGTGTCGACCATCGAGCACGTCAGTGACGATCTCGTGACTGAAGGCGAAGCTGTAACTGACCGTGAGGCCCGGGTACATCTGCTGCTGGCCAAGGATATAGGGATACAGCATCAGCCCCACGCTACCCGGCGAACCGATACGACACTCCCCCGTATCCAGGGCCTCATCGTCCAGGGAGTGGCGGAACTGCTCGTGCTCGGTGAACAGGCGCAGGCCGTAGTCATAGGCGCGCCGGCCGGCCTCGGTCAGCGCGAAGCGACGGCCGTTACGCTCCAGCAACGGCTTGTCGAGGTAGTGCTCCAGCTTGCGCACGTGCTGGCTGACGCCGGGCTGGGTCATTTCCAGGCGCTGGGCGGTACGCGTAAAGCTGCCGGTCTCGACCAGCGTGATGAAGGTGCGAAAATATTGAGCGTTGAACATGGGCACCGCTTGCGATTCGACCAAGGCCTGATAGGCGCCATTCTAACAGCACCGGCGAACCCGCGCAGCGCTGCGCCCAGCGGCAAGCCCGTGGTAGCATTCCTGAAGTGACCAGACCTTATACGGCAGCCTTCTCCCCGGGAGAGGGCACGCCAACCTGACCTGACAAGGACCGTACATGCCCGACACCATTTCCAGCACCGTTTCACCCCTGGGTAGCCTGGAAGTACTCTCCCAGCATGAAGTCAACCGGCTACGCGACACCTCCAAGGCGGGCCTGCATGACCTGCTGCGCCGCTGCGCCCTGGCGGTGCTCAGCTCCGGCAGCATGACCGACGACAGCCTGGTGCTGATGGAAACCTACCACGACTTCGATATCGAAGTGATTCAGCAGGATCGCGGCATTCGCCTCAAGGTCACCAACGCCCCGGCTGAGGCCTTCGTCGACGGCAAGATGATCCGCGGTATCCGCGAGCACCTCTCATCGGTGCTGCGCGACATCGTCTACGTCTACAACGAGATCCAGCGCCATTCACGCTTCGACCTCACCACGGCAGAGGGCACCACCAACGCCGTGTTCCACATCCTGCGCAAGGCCGGCACCATGAAGCCGGGCCGCGACCCCAGCATCGTCGTGTGCTGGGGCGGGCACTCCATCGCCCGCGAGGAGTATGAATACACCAAGGATGTCGGCTATCACCTGGGGCTGCGGGAGCTCGACATCTGCACCGGCTGTGGCCCCGGTGCCATGAAGGGACCGATGAAAGGGGCCAACCTGGCCCATGCCAAGCAGCGTATCCACAATGGCCGCTATCTCGGCATCTCCGAGCCCGGCATCATTGCCGCCGAGGCCCCCAATCCGCTGGTCAATGAACTCGTGGTGATGCCCGACATCGAGAAGCGCCTGGAAGCCTTCATTCGCCTCGGCCACGGCATCATCGTCTTCCCCGGCGGGGTCGGCACCGCCGAGGAGATCCTCTATCTGCTTGGCATCCTGCTCCACCCGGACAATGCCGACATGAAGATGCCGGTCATCTTCACCGGGCCGGCCAGTGCCGAGGACTACTTCGAGCGTATCGACGAATTCCTGGTCTACACCCTGGGGGAACAGGTACGCAGCAAGTATAGCATCATCGTCGACAACCCCACCGAAGTCGCCCGCGCCATGCGCAAGGGCATCGACTCGGTCACCGATTTCCGCCGCGAACATCAGGATGCCTTCCACTACAACTGGCGCCTGACCATTGCCCGGAACTTCCAGGAGACCTTCGAGCCGACCCACGAAGCCATGGATGGCCTCGCCCTGCACAGGGATCAGCCGGTTCACGAACTCGCCGCCAACCTGCGCCGAGCGTTTTCTGGAATCGTCGCCGGCAACGTCAAGGAGAACGGCATTCGCGCCATTGAGGCCAAAGGCCCTTTCTCCCTCCACGCCGAACCGGAACTGATGCGGCGGCTAGACGAACTGCTGGGCTCCTTTGTGGCCCAGGGGCGGATGAAACTGCCAGGCCGCGAGTACGAGCCCTGCTATCGGCTGGTATAGCGTCCGGGTTGTCGCAACGTCGGGCAACACCGCCGGGAGGCCTTCGGCCTCCAGTCGCGATCTAAAGATGCTCCTACAGCGTGGCAACTACCTGGCATGACAGGAAAAGACACCCTAGGAGGACGATTTATCGCACGACTGGCGCCGTCAGGCGCCTCGGCGGTGGCTGCGGTGGCTGCGGTGTCTAGCCGGTTTCCGAGGGGCGCCACCAGAGCCACAGAACATGCAGCAGCAGGCCGGCCGTGGTGGCGTGGGCGATGAACAGCTGCCAGCTGATCCAGTCGGTCATCAGGGCGTGCCAGGCGCCCATCAGCCCGAGGCCGGCGAGCAGCGAGATGCCGAAGCGCTTGAGCAGTACCGGCAGGCGACGGCGTTCGCTCGCTTCCAGCATGCGCCAGTGCACCACCGTGACCGCCGCAACGGCGAGCAAGGCGAGCATGATCATGGTCAGGCGATTGTCGTGTCCGCCCGCCAGGTAGCGCGGTATGGTGGAGAGCATCAGGGCCAGCAGTCCCAGCATGATGCTGAGGCGCTCTGCCGTCGGCATGGCGCCCATCAGGCCACCTTCAACCGCTGGGCATCGATCCACTCTTCCACCCAGGGAATTGCCGCATCATCGGCCATGAAGGTTTCCATGGCATCGACCTCCAGGCGGTC
>SKVX01000204.1 GCA_007129225.1 Halomonas sp. | reverse complement strand
TACGGCGCCTTCGCGGCGACCCTGGCGGCGCTGTTCAAGGGACGCCTGACCCGGGCCGTGATCGAAGTCACGGTGCGCCGCACCCTGGGCATCAGCTGCATGTTCATGTGGATCATTCTCGCCGCGCTCAGCTTCGGAGCGGTGTTCGATGGCCTCGGGGCGGTGCGGGCGATCGAGAACGTCTTCCTCGATCGCATGGGCCTCGGCCCCTGGGAGATCCTGCTGATGATGCAGCTCTCCTACATCCTGATGGGCATGTTCCTGGACGATACCGCGATGCTGGTGATCGTGGCACCGCTCTACGTGCCGCTGGTGGTGAGCCTGGGCTTCGACCCGGTGTGGTACGGCGTGCTTTACACCATCACCGTGCAGATCGCCTACATGACGCCCCCGTTCGGCTACAACCTCTTCCTGATGAGGGCCATGGCGCCCCCGGAGGTGTCCCTGGGTGACATCTACCGCAGCGTATGGCCCTTCGTGCTGATCATGCTGTTGGGGCTAGGCCTGATCACCGTCTTTCCGCAGCTGGCGCTGTGGCTTCCGGAGCTCTACTACGGCTACTGACATGGTCACCGCGACGGGGATTTTCACGGCGACTGACGTTTTCTTCATGGGATGACCCATGCCCGCCGGGGCAAGGAGGGGAACACAGGGGAATGACACCGCGCCTGGCGTGCCAGGCAAGTGAAACAACAACAAACCTGATCGGGAGAATGACAATGACCAACCGCAACAGACGCGACTTTCTCAAGAAGGCCGGGGTGGCGACCGCCGCCACGGTGGGTGCAGCCACTGTCGGTGCCCCCTATGTCCACGCTCAGTCGCGCGCCCCCATTCGCTGGCGTATGCAGACCTATGCCGGGCCGGCACTGGCAGCCCACGTCATCAAGCCCTCCATCGACGCCTTCAACAAGGCCGCCAACGGCGAAATGGAGATCGAGCTGTTCTATGCCGACCAACTGGTTCCCACCGGCGAGCTGTTCCGTGCCATGCAACGCGGCACCATCGACGCTGTGCAGAGCGACGACGACTCCATCGCCGCGCCGGTGGACGTGTCGGTCTTCGGCGGTTACTTCCCCTTCGCCTCGCGCTACAGCCTCGATGTGCCGGTGCTGTTCAACCATTACGGCCTCAGGGAGATATGGGAGGAGGCCTATGCCGAGATCGACGGCGTCACCTGGCTTGGCGCCGGCGCCTGGGACCCCTGCAACTTCGTGACCCGGGACCCGATTCGCAGCCTCGAGGACCTGCGCGGCAAGCGCGTCTTCACCTTCCCCACGGCGGGGCGCTTCCTGAGCCGCTTTGGCGTGGTGCCGGTAACGCTTCCCTGGGAGGACATCGAGGTCGCCATGCAGACCCGCGAGCTCGACGGGATCGCCTGGGCGGGGATTACCGAGGCTTATACCGTTGGCTGGGCCGACGTCGCCAACTACTACCTGACCAACAACATTTCCGGGGCCTGGGCCGGCTCCTATTTTGCCAACTCCGATCGCTGGAACGAGGTGCCCGAGCACCTGCAGATGCTGTTCAAACTCTGCATGGACAATTCCCACTACTATCGGCAGCACTGGTATTGGTGGGGGGAGGCGCACTATCGCACCACCGGTGGCAAACTGGAGCTGACCTCGATTCCCGAGGAGGAGTGGCAGACCCTGGAGGATGCGGCGCTGGAGTTCTGGGACGAGATCGCCGAGCAGAGCGATCGCAACGCGCGGGTGGTGCAGATCCTCAAGGATTACCGGCAGACCATGCAACAGGCAGGTCCTCCCTACCGCTATAGCTGAGCGTGAGCCAGTGAGTCTGGGGGGCAGGCGGCGATGGCTGCCTGCCCCGTTCAGCCATCGACGGGGTATCGAGAGACAACAACAAGGTAGCAGAGGGAGTGACCATGAGCCGACTGCAGGCAAGAGAGATCAAGAGTGCGGAGGATGCCCGGCGCATCGTCGAGGAGCGTGGCCTGAGCCACGTGAAGGTCGGCCTGTTCGATATCGATGGGATCATGGTCGGCAAGTACATGCGCCGTGACAAGTTCTTCCACGCCCTGGGGGAGGGCTTCGCCTTCTGTGATGTGGTGCTGGGCTGGGACAGCAAGGATGTGCTCTACGACAACGTCAACTACACCGGCTGGCATACGGGCTACCCGGATGCCGGTCTCAGAATTCTTCCCGGCAGCTGTCGCGATCTCGCCTGCGAAGGCGACATGCTGCTGTTTCTCGCCGAGTTCACCGGTCCCGCCGAGGCGATCTGTCCCCGCGGGCTGCTTCGCCGGGTGCTGGCCAGGGCCCGCGACATGGGCTTCACCGCCAATGGCGCCCTGGAGTACGAGTTCTTCCTGTTCCAGGAGACGCCGGAATCGGTCCGGGAGAAGGGCTTTCGTAACCTCAAGCCGCTGACGCCGGACATGATGGGCTATTCGATGCTCAGGAGTTCGGTGCACAGCGAGCTCTACCATGAACTGCTGGCGCTCTCCGAGGCGATGGATTTCCCCATCGAAGGGCTACATACCGAGACCGGCCCCGGCGTGCTGGAAGCGGCCATCGGCGTCGACGAGGCGCTGGCCGCCGGCGACAAGGGCGCGCTGTTCAAGACCTTTACCAAGGTCTGGGCGCAGCGTCGTGGTCTGATGGCCACCTTCATGGCCAAGTGGTCGCCGGACTACCCCGGCCAGAGCGGCCATATCCATCTGTCGCTCAATCACGTCGACAGCGGTGCGTCGGCCTTCTTCGATGCCGACAAGCCACACCAGATGAGTGATATCCAGCGTCACTTCGTAGCCGGCCAGCAACAGCTGATGCCGGAATTCCTGGCCATGTTCGCCCCCACCGTCAACAGCTATACCCGCCTGATTCCCGGCTTCTGGGCGCCCACCGACGCCACCTGGGGGGTGGAGAACCGCACCACGGCGCTGCGGGTGATACCGGGCAGCGCCAAGTCGCAGCGGGTGGAATATCGCCTGGGCAGCGCCGACGCCAACCCCTATCTGGCTCTTGCCGCAGCGATCGGTGCCGGCCTGCATGGCATCGAGCAGCGGCTCGAGCCGGGCGAACCGGTGACTGGCAACGCCTACGAGCTGACGCATCCCGCCAACCAGGCCCTGCCGCAGACCCTGTGGGAAGCCGCCCAGCGCTTGAAGGCGTCAGGTCCGGCCCGTGAGGTGTTCGGCGATGACTTCGTCGAGCATTTCGCGGCGACACGGGAGTGGGAGGAGCGGCAGTTCCGGCGACATATTACCGATTGGGAGTTGGACCGCTATTTCGAGATTATCTGAGGTAAATATGGCCATACAAAAGACGATTTCACCGGTGGATGGTTCCGTCTACGTGGAGCGGGAGCAGGCCGATTCGGCCCTTGTGGAGGCGACGCTGGCGCGGTCGTTGACGGCGCAGCGGGCCTGGCGCGACGTGCCGCTCTCCGAGCGCGCCCGGTTTTGCTCACGCATGGTGGATGCCTTCGTGGCGCGGCGTGACGCGCTGGCCGAGGAGCTGACCTGGCAGATGGGCCGGCCGATCGCCGCTGCGGCGGGCGAGGTCGGTGGCTTCGAGGAGCGCGCGAGGACCATGATCGCGCTGGCGGACGAGGCGCTGGCACCCATCGTGCTTGGCGACAAGCCCGGTTTCTCCCGCTACATCACCCGGGAGCCGCTGGGGGTATCGTTCATCGTCGCCCCGTGGAACTTCCCCTTCATGACCGCGGTGAATGCGGTGGTCCCGGCGATCATGGCCGGCAACACGGTAATCCTCAAGCACTCGGCACAGACGCCGCTGTGCGCCGAGCGCTTCCAGCAGGCCTTCGACGAGGCGGGTCTGCCGGAAGGCGTCTTCCAGCACCTGCATCTGTCGCACGATGCCACCGAAGGCCTGATCCAGGACCGCCGCATCGCCCATGTCTCCTTCACCGGGTCGGTGCCGGGTGGGGAGATGGTCGAACGCAACGTCGCCGGGCGATTCATCGCCACCGGACTCGAGCTGGGCGGCAAGGACCCGGCCTATATCCGTGCGGATGTGGACCTGGACACTGCCGTCGACGGAGTGATGGACGGCGCCTTCTTCAATTCGGGCCAGAGCTGCTGCGGTATCGAGCGACTCTACGTGCATCGTGATATCCATGACGCCTTCGTCGAGCGTGCCGTGGCCTGGGTGCGCCAGCTCCGGCTCGGCAATCCCACCGATCCCGCCACCACTCTGGGCCCGCTGGTGCGGCCCGCGGCGGCGGACTTCGTGCGCGGCCAGACCGAAGAGGCGGTGGCCGCCGGGGCCAAGGCTTGGATCGATCCCGGCGACTACCCGCTCTCGGTACCGGGCAGCGCCTACCTGGCACCCCAGGTACTCACCGGCGTCGACCACTCGATGCGGGTGATGACCGAAGAGAGCTTCGGCCCGGTGGTGGGCATCATGGCGGTGGACTCCGACGACGAGGCCGTTGCGCTCATGAACGACAGCGACTTCGGCCTCACCGCGGCGGTGTTCACCCGCGACAGGGCCGTGGGCGAGGTGCTGGCCCGCCGGCTCGAGGCCGGTACCGTCTTCACCAACCGCTGCGACTACCTCGACCCGGAGCTGGCCTGGACCGGCGTCAAGCAGTCGGGACGAGGCTGTTCCCTTTCGCGGCTGGGCTACGAGACGCTGACGCGACCCAAGTCCTTCCACCTCAAGCATGCCTGAACGGGCAGCGCTGCCCAGGAGACGACGATGAACCATCCGGATATGCAGCCCTTCACCATGGGCTGGAACTACCCCGCCAATATCCTCACCGGGGTGGGCCGCATTCGCGAGCTGCCCGATGCCTGCAAGGCACTGGGCATGCAGGCACCGCTGTTGATCACCGACCCCGGCCTGGCCGCGCTGCCGATGGTGGAGGCGATCGTGCAGGTCTGCCGGGACGGTGGACTGGGCATCGATGTCTTCAGCCAGGTGAAGGGCAACCCCACCGGCAAGAACGTCCTTGACGGCATGGCCGCCTTTCGGGACGGCGGCCATGACGGCGTGATCGCCTTCGGTGGGGGCTCGGGGCTGGATGCCGCCAAGGCCGTGGCGCTGATGGCCAACCAGCGGGAAGGATTGTCGCTCTGGTCGCTGGAGGATATCGGCGACAACTGGAAGAACGCCGATGCCCAGGCCATCGCACCCATCGTTGCCGTGCCCACCACGGCGGGAACCGGTTCGGAGGTGGGACGTGCCTCGGTGATCACCGACGAGGTCGAGCACGTCAAGCGCATTATCTTCCACCCCGGCATGGTGCCGGCCACGGTGATTCTCGACCCGGCACTGACCGTGGGGCTGCCACCGGCGATGAC
>SKVX01000485.1 GCA_007129225.1 Halomonas sp. | reverse complement strand
CGTCGGCGTCAGCAGAATATAGAGCAGGTAGAACCCCAGCAGGGTGAACACGGTGTTCACCGGGCCGCTGAAGAGGTTGGCGCGCATCCAGGCCACCGGGCCAACGGTGCTCCTGGGTGCGGGGCGCGCCTCGATCATCTTCGATTGAATTGTCATGGCGCTCTCCTAGCGTTCCACCAGCGCCACGCGGGCGTTGAACCAGTTCATGAACATCGACACCAGCAGGCTGATGGTCAGGTAGACCGCCATGGTCATGGCGATGACCTCGATCGCCTGCCCCGTCTGGTTGAGCGTGGTCCCGGCGAACACCGAGACCAGGTCCGGATAGCCAATGGCGGTGGCAAGCGACGAGTTCTTGATCAGGTTGAGGTACTGGCTGGTCAGGGGCGGAATGATCACCCGCATGGCCTGTGGTACCACCACCAGGCGCAACACCAGGTTACGCGGCAGACTGAGCGCCTGGGCGGCCTCGGTCTGGCCGTGGGAGATCGCCTGGATACCCGAGCGCACGATCTCGGCAATGAACGATGCGGTATAGATCGACAGCGCCAGCCACAGGGCGAGGAACTCCGGAATGATGGTGATGCCACCGCGGAAGTTGAAGCCGGTCAATTCCGGCACATCCCAGGTCACCGGCACGCCGGTGACAACCAGCACCAGCATCGGCAAGCCGAGAATCAGCCCCAGGGAGATCCAGCCAGCCGGGAAGCGCTTCCCCGTGGCCTCGTGGCGACGCTTGTTCCAGATCACCAGGGCGACGCTGGCCGCCACGGCAATCCCCAGGGTCAGGGGTATCAGCCCGAAGCCGGACTCGAACAGCGGCTCGGGCAGGTAGAGGCCACGCACGTTGAGGAAGACCACCTCACCCAGCGACAGGCTGTCGCGGGCACTGGGCATGGTCCGCAGCACGGCGTAGTACCAGAAGAATATCTGCAGCAGCAGAGGAATGTTGCGGAATATCTCGATATAGCCGTTGGCCAGCCGGGCAATCAGCCAGTTGGGCGAAAGCCGGGCGATGCCCACGGTGAAGCCGATGATCGTCGCCGCCAGCACCCCCAGCGCCGAAACCAGCAGAGTATTGAGCAGCCCTACCACGAAGGTGCGACCGTAGGTGCTCTGGGACGAGTAGTCGATCAGGCTCTGGACGATACCGAAGCCGGCCGTATTGCTCAGGAAGCCGAAGCCGGTCGTGATGCCGCGTGCGGCCAGGTTGGCCTGGGTATTACCGACGATATAGAGCAGAAAGGCCGCCACTGCAGCGATCAGCAATACCTGGAAGATCAGTGCGCGCTTGGCGCGATCACGCCAGAAAGGCGGTTTGGGGCCCACCGGGTGGGCCTGGGGTCGAACGGACATGAAGGGACTCTCCGCCTGGATCCGTCAAGCAGGTATCAAGCCCCGGCCCGGGATAACCGGGCCGGGGCATAACAAGGCTCGAGGCGCCATCACCCAGCGCCTCGGACGGTTCGATCAGCGAATCGGCGGTGCGTACTGAATGCCACCCTGGGTCCACAGGGCGTTGATGCCACGCTCGATCTGCAGCGGAGAGTCCATGCCCACGTTGCGCTCGTAGCTCTCGCCGTAGTTGCCCACTTGCTTGATGATGTTATATGCCCAGTCGGCCTCGATGCCCATACCCTGGCCGTAGTTGCCATCCTGGCCCAGCAGGCGAGCGATATCCGGATCTTCAGAGGCGAGCATCTCGTCGACGTTGTCGCTGGTGATGCCCATCTCCTCCGCGTTGAGCATGGCGAACAGCGACCACTTGACGATGTTGAACCACTGGTCGTCACCCTGGCGAACCACCGGGCCCAGCGGCTCCTTGGAGATGACTTCCGGCAGGATCACCGAACCGTCGGGATCGGAGAGCTGGATGCGCAGGGCCGCCAGCTGGGAGGTATCGGAGGTCAGGACGTCGCAGCGGCCGGCCTCATAGCCGCCCACGGTCTGCTCGGAGGTGTCGAAGACGATGGGGTCGAAGTCCATGCCGTTGGCACGGAAGTAGTCAGCGACGTTCAGCTCGGTGGTGGTGCCGGACTGTACGCAGACCGCCGCACCGTCGAGCTCTGTGGAACTGGAGATACCCAGATCGCGGTTGACCATGAAGCCGATGCCGTCGTAGAAGTTCACGCCGGTGAAGTTCAGGCCCAGGGTGGTGTCACGGGTCGTGGTCCAGGTGGTGTTGCGGGAGAGCACGTCCACTTCACCGGACTGCAGCGCGGTGAAGCGCTCGACGGCGTTCAGTGAAATATAGCGCACCGCCTCGGCATCGCCGAAGACGGCGGCGGCCACGGCACGACAGACGTCCACGTCGAGGCCCTGCCACTCACCCTGATCGTCCGGCGCGGAGAAGCCCGGCAGGCCGTCACTGACGCCGCACTGCACGGCGCCGCGATTCTTGGTGTCATCCAGAGTAGAGGCCTGTGCCACGGAATTGGCTCCAAGCACCATGGCACCTGCTGTGGCCAGTAGGACCAGCTTGTTTTTCTTGTTCAGCATAGGGAAAATCTCGCTTCATATTAGGGATATAAGGTCCATGCGCAAGCATGTGGCAGTGACCATAGCAAAGATCATTCCACAAACGCACCGTTGCAGGCATACCGTTTATTCAACGCTCCCAGGACAGTAAATTTGACCAACCCCTTGACCTACCGAGGGGCAACCAACCCCCCAGTGCACAAAGATCGTGCAGCTGTCTTCAACGCACCGGCGGTGCGTACTGGATCCCCCCTTCCGTCCAGAGCGCATTGAGGCCACGGGCGATCTTGAATTCGGACCCCTCGCCGACGTTGCGGTCGAACATTTCTCCGTAGTTGCCCACCTGACTGATGATCTGATAGGCCCAGTCGGCCTCCAGCCCCATGGCCTCGCCATAGTTGCCGTCACGCCCCAGCAATCGGGTGATGTCCGGATCTTCGGAGTCGAGCATGTCGCCGACGTTGTCCTGGGTAAGGCCCATCTCTTCGGCGTTGATCATGGCGAACAACGACCACTTGACGATGTTGAACCACTGGTCATCGCCCTGAAGCACCGCCGGACCCAGCGGCTCCTTGGAGATGATATCCGCCAGCACCACGGCGCTGTCGGGATCGGGCAGCTGCATGCGCTGGGAGTAGAGCTGGGAAGCATCGGTGCTGAGTACGTCGCAGCGCCCCGCCTCGAAGCCGGCAATCGACTGCTCGGGGGAGTCGAATACGATAGGGTTGTAGCTCATGCCATTGACGCGAAAGAAGTCGGCCAGGTTGAGTTCACTGGTGGTACCGGACTGGGTACAGACATCGGCGCCGTCCAGCTCCAGCGCGCTCGTGACGCCCAGGTCGCTTGCCACCATGAAGGCCTGGCCATCGTAGTAGCTCACCCCGGTGAAGTTGACGCCCATGCCGGTGTCTCGGCTCGAGGTCCAGGTCGTGGTGCGCGACAGCACATCGACTTCCCCCGACTGGATGGCCGTAAAGCGCTCCACGGAGTCCAGCGGCACAAAGCGAACGCTCTCGGCATCGCCCAGCACCGCGGCGGCGATCGCGCGGCACACATCGGTGTCCAGTCCCCGATAGGTGTCCTCGTCATCAAGGGCCGAGAAGCCCGGCTGGGCGGCGTTGACGCCACAACGCACATGGCCTTGATCGCGCACATTCTCCAGGGTGCCGGCCTGAGCCAGTCCAGTGGCGCCGAACGTCAGCAGTATCGCCGGCATCAGCCGAGCCAGCGTATTGTTATCGATCATATGATTCATCCCTCTCCATGGTAGGTCGTGTCAGGGGCCGGTGCAGCTGCCACCTGCATTATCATTAGCCTATATACCCACCACTTTCACCTGATCATTTGGGCGAGCCACTTTCTCCTCACCCCGGTCCCCTCGGATGCACACGAAAACGCCCCCGCAGGCTGAGCCTGCGGGGGCGATCTGGTCACCCTTCGCCAGACGAGTCGACGAAAGCCGTCGTCAGAGGCGAATCAGGTAATCGAAGGCACCCAGTGCCGCCTTGGAGCCCTCTCCCATGGCGATGACGATCTGCTTGTAGGGCACCGTGGTCACGTCGCCGGCGGCGAAGATACCCGGCACCGAGGTCATGCCGTGATCGTCGACGACGATCTCGCCTCGCGGGGAGAGTTCGATCGGCGAATCGGTCAGCCACTCGGTATTGGGTACCAGACCGATCTGCACGAAGATACCCTCCAAGTCGAGCTTGCGCAGCTCGCCGCTGGACCGCTCCTCGTAGGTGAGGCCGTTGACCCGCTTGCCGTCGCCGTTGACCTCGGTGGTCCTGGCCCCCTTGATCACGTCCACATTGGCCAGGCTGGCGAGCTTCTTCTGCAGCACCGCATCGGCACGCAGCTCATCCATGAACTCGATCAGGGTGACATGCTCGACCAGGCCAGCCAGGTCGATGGCGGCCTCGACGCCGGAGTTACCACCACCGATCACCGCCACGCGCTTGCCCTTGAACAGTGGTCCATCGCAGTGAGGGCAGTAGGCCACACCCTTGTTGCGGTACTCCTCCTCGCCGGGCACGCCCATCTCGCGCCAGCGGGCGCCGGTCGCGAGTATCAGTGAACGGCTCTTGAGCGACGCACCCGACTCGAACTGCACCTCGTGCTCGCCGCCGGGCTCGGTGGCCGGCACGAGCTTGACGGCACGCTGCAGCGGCATGATATCCACCTCGTACTGCTTGACGTGCTCCTCAAGTGCGGCGGCGAGCTTGGGGCCATTGGTCTCCGAGACCGAGATGAAGTTCTCGATGGCCATGGTATCGAGAACCTGACCGCCGAAGCGCTCGGTGGCAACCCCCGTGCGGATGCCCTTGCGCGCGGCATAGATGGCCGCCGCGGCACCGGCCGGGCCGCCGCCGACCATCAGCACCTCATAGGGGGCCTTTTCATTGAGCTTGGCGGCCTCGCGCCTGGCGGCGCCGGTTTCGACCTTGGCCAGGATCTGCTCGAGGCTCATGCGCCCCTGGTCGAAGGGTTCTCCGTTGAGGTAGATGCTGGGTACCGACATCACCTCGCGCTTTTCCACCTCGTCCTGGAACAGTGCGCCGTCGATGGCCACATGGCGCACCTTGGGATTGAGCACCGCCATCAGGTTGAGCGCCTGAACCACGTCGGGGCAGTTCTGGCAGGAGAGCGAGTAATAGGTTTCGAAGTTCAACTCGTCGTCGAGGCTCTTGATCTGCTCGATCACCTCATCGGAGACCGTGGGCGGATGCCCGCCGACCTCCAGCAGGCCCAATACCAGCGGCGTGAACTCATGGCCCATGGGGATACCGGCGAACACCAGGCCGGTTTCTTCCCCGGGGCGGT
>SKVX01000360.1 GCA_007129225.1 Halomonas sp. | reverse complement strand
CTTCCAGCTCCATGGGCAGCTGGCGCATGAAGGTGGTCAGCACCCAGACGGTGAAGGGCAGGGTGAAGATGGTATAGCTGAGAATCAGCGCGCCCGGGTTGTTGTAGAGGTTGAGCGCACGGATGACCTCGAACAGGCCGGAGAGCACTGCCACCTGGGGGAACATCGAAACACCCAGGATCACCAGCAGCACGGTACTGCGCCCGCGAAAGCGCACCCGGCCCAGCGCGTAGGAGGCCGTGATGCCGAGCAGCAGGGCGATGAACACCACGCTAGTGGCAACCAGGACCGAGTTGAAGATGGCCTGCAGGAAGCTGCGCTGGCTGAAGACCTGTATGTAGTTGGTGAAATCCAGGCGAGAGGGCCATAGCTCGACCCGGAAAAGCTCGCTGGAGGGGGTGAAGGACGTCTTGACCGCATAGTAGAACGGAAAGACCGCGATCACGACGATCAGGGCTACCAGTACCCAGAAACCGATGTGGGTGGCGTGTTTGGAGAGCTGGCGTGAGGTCATCAGTCGCCTCCCAGTTTCAATTGATTGCGACCCAGATAGAGGTAGGCAATGGTGGCCAGTGCGATGATCAGAAACAGCAGAGTCGAGGCGGCGCTGCCATAGCCCACGTCCTGGAACTCGACGAGCTGCTGGCGTGCATAGATCGACATCGACATGGTGCTGGTGGAGTTGGAGGTCAGCACGTAGATGACGTCGAATACGCGCAGGGCATCGAGCAGGCGGAAGATCACCGCCACCATCAGGGCGGGTGTGATCAGCGGCAGGGTGACCTTGAAGAAGACCCGTACCGGATGGATGCCATCCACCTCGGCGGCCTCATAGCAGTCCTTGGGCAGCATCTGCAGCGCGGCAAGCACCAGCAGGGCGACGAAGGGGGTGGTCTTCCATACGTCGACCATGATCACCGCCCACATGGAGTAGTCGGCATCCGCCGTCCAGGCGATCGGTTCGCCGATGATGCCGAGCAGCATCAGCAGGTGGTTGATGATCCCGAACTGGTCGTTGAGCATCCAGGCCCACATCTGCGCCGAGACGATGGTGGGGATCGCCCAGGGAATCAGCACCGCGGCTCGCACCAGGGTGCGGCCCTTGAATTCGGCATTGAGCACCAGCGCCACGATGATGCCGAACACCACTTCCAGCGAGACCGATACCACCGAGAAGTAGGCGGTATTCCAGACGGAGCGCCACCAGATGGGGTCGGCCAGCACGCCATACCAGCGACCCTCCTCATAGACCAGATAGTTCTCCATTCCGATGAACAGAATATTGCTCAGGTCGGACAGGGAGGCATCGGTAAAGCTGAAGTAGAAGGTGCGCAGCAGCGGCCAGCCCGCAACCAGCACAAGGACGATCAGCATCGGCGCCAGAAAGAGCCAGGCGGCACGTACCCGCTGGCGACGCACCTTGGTGCTGCGCTTGTGCCTCGGCAGAGGGCGCGCCGGTATCGGCGCGCTTTCGGTGACGGGAGTCGACATTTCGGGCTCCAGGGAGGTTACCAGTTACGGCGCTTGACGCGGGACAGGTCACGATCGAGGTCGCTGACGGCCTGCTCACCGGTCTTGTTGCCGGACAGCACGTCATGGGCGGCACTGAAGAAAGCATTGCTGACGCGGCCGTAGGCATCACCGGTGGGGGCGGAGGGGCGGGCCACGGCATTGACGAAGGTCTCGTAGAGGTCGCCGAAGAAGGGGACTGCCTCGAGCACTTCCTCATCCTGGTAGAGCGACTCCAGGGTGGGGTTGTAGGCGCCAGCGATGGCACGGCGCTTCTGCTCCTCATCGCCGGTGAGGAAGGCCACCAGGTCGACGGCGAGTTCGGGATTCTCGCTGTAGCGGGAGACGGCCAGGTTCCAGCCGCCGAGACCTGCGGCGCTGTTGTTTTCGCCGCTGTAGGGCAGTTGGGTCACGCCGACCTTGCCGCGCACCTCGCTGTCCTCGCTCTGGGCCAGCGCCCAGGCGTAGGGCCAGTTGCGCATGAACACGGCATTGCCCCCCTGGAATACGCCCCGTGCCTCCTCCTCCGTGTAGTTGAGGACGCCGTTGGGCGAAATATCTCCGATCCAGGACGCCGCGAGGTCTAGCGCAGCTGCGGCCCGGGGGTTGTCGATGGTGATTTCGCCGTCACTATCGACGATGGTGCCGCCGCCATGGCTTGCCACCCACTCCAATGCATTGACGGTCAGGCCTTCGTAGGCGCGACCCTGGAAGACGAAGCCCTGCATGCGCTCGCTACCCTCGGCACGCTCGGCATTGCGGATAACCCGGGCGGTCTCGGTGAGTTGCTCCCAGGTGTCGGGCACGTCATGGCCATGCTTCTCCAGCAGGTCCTTGCGGTAGTAGAGCACCCCGGCATCGGTGAACCACGGCATGGCGACCAGGCGGCCGTCTATGGTGTTGTTCTCGATGATGGTGTCGAAATGCCCCTCACCGGCTGCGTCGCCGAGCACCTCGCGCAGGTCAAGGAGATGGTTGGCGAGCAGGCCGGGCCAGACCACGTCGATCTGCATGATGTCGATATCGGTGGAGTTGGCGGACAGAATCTGCTGATAGAGCGAGAGACGTTCGGTGGATGAGTTGGGCGTCGAAACCACATCGACGCTGTGGCCGGTCTTTTCCTCCCAGGCTCTGACTCCCTCCTGGCAGAGTTGCAGTTCGGCGCCGACGGCTCCGCAGGAGATGGTCAGGTCCGCGGCCTGGGCATGACTGATGCTGGCGGCTGTTGCCATGATGAGCGTGGGAAACAACGTCTTCTTGAACATGGGCGGGTATCCTCATGGGCTTGTTGTTATCGGTCGTGCTGGAAAAAGCTTAAACGATTAAGTTAATCTGGCGCACAGTTAGCCGCTTATCGGCACGGATATCAACCTAGACTTTTGGCTAAGAGTTGAGGCGTGGCACGTCTGCCGTTGGCGTCGGGTATTTCCCTGGTTTCACAGCGACAGGAAAAAGAGGATCAAGGGCGGCGACAGTAGCGAAAGAATGAATCCGCTGACCACGGCGATCGGCACACAGGCCACCCCGCCATGCTGCTGGATCACCGGCAGGGTGAAGTCCATGGAGGTTGCCCCGCCGTAACCGATGGCCAGTGGCGCGTGGCGGTGAATCAATAGCGGGATCAGGATGAAGGCCAGCAGTTCACGGGCCAGGTCATTGAAGAAGGCCACGCCGCCGAGCAGGGGGCCGAGCTGGTCACCGACAAGGATGCCCGAGAGCGAGTACCAGCCGAAGCCGGAAGCCAGCGCCAGTCCCTCGTTCCAGTGCAGGCCAAGGAGAGGCGCGGCGATCAGGCCGCCAATCAGGGAGCTGACGGCCAGGGTCGTGGCGATGGCCAGTCCATGGCGGTTGAGCAGGATCTGGCGAAGTGGCATGCCCGAATTGCGCAGCTGGCACCCGATCAGGGCCAGCAGGGCATAGAGCGCCCACTCGGCCAGATGTTCGGCAGCGGGGAAGATGGCCTGGCCACCCAGCCAGCCGAGGATGAGCCCGATCAGCACCCCGAGGACCACCACCGCCACCAGTGCCAGGGAGCCGAGCATGGCGGCGAGTTTGGTCGTCGGGGCATTCGCGACCACCGGTGACGGGCCGAAGCGCAAGCCGAGTCGATGCGATAGCCACCATAGGGCCGCCAGGTTGGCAGCGGTGATGACGATGAACAACAACAGCGCCTGGCTGCCCATGCGTGACAGCTCTCGTGCCAGGTTCTCGAGTCCGGCGAGGCTGACCCCCATCAGCAGCAGGATGGCATAAACCGATGCGTTGACGCTGCGGTTGATCAGGTTCATCAGGCCGCCATGGCGAACCGGCACCAGGTAGCCCAGCAGCAGCGGCAAAAGGACGATCAACAGCCCGCTCAACATCGAGACCCATTCCCTTGTCGTGGCCGCCGGGCGGCGCAAAGCGCCACACTCTAGCAGCCTTTTGCCGCGAGTGCCGCCACCGGCTCGACCAGCCTCGGTGGCGTCGGCGGGAAAGGGGCTGAGGATGAGCGATTACGCCATGTGTCAGGGAGCCCGGGTATCGAGGGGGGTATCGAGAGAGGTGAGGGCAAGCCGGCTTCTTCGCTTGCCGTCGCGGCGATAGTCCACTGCCAACAGCAGGCCGGGAAGTTCGGGGTGGAAGTGGAACGTCATCTGCCGGTCAGGGGTTTCAGGGTCCAGCACCTCCACCTTGATGGCCTCGAACTCGCCCGCGGGGAGGCGCAGCGTCTCCCGGGCGAGCACCCGGTAGTCGATGATCTCCTCGCGGCCGCGATGATCCTGATAGACCAGGCGACAGCCGTCCGCCTCCTGGCAGCCGCCGTTCAGCACGCTCAGGGAGAGGTCGAACAGTGCGGCCTGGCGGTCGGGCAGCTCGCTTAGCTCGTTGCTGCCAAGCCGGTAGTCGCCGCCGATGCCCAGCAATGAGTAGCCGCTGGCGTAGTTCACCGAACGCACGCCATCCGGGGTCAGGAAGAAGCGGCTGCGTTCATTGCCGCGGGCCACGGCGATGGAGGCATTCATCTGGCTATGCCAGTGATGGCTCTCTCGACTCAGGCGGTGCTCGATGGACGCATTGGGCCAGCCGCTCACCTCCAGCCGGTACCGCGCATCGAAGGGCTGGGGGGTGACCTGCCGTTCGGTGCCGCCGGGGGAGGCCGGCTTGGCGGCAGTCGGGGCGGCCATGACCTGGGTGATGCCCAGGGCGAGCAGGAGCAGCGGCAAGGCCAGGAAGGTGAAAGAAGGCGACGGTCGGCTCATGGGACTCAACATGGGGTGGTGAGGTGGAGTGGCGAAGTAGCCATCAGTCTGAGCACGGGAAGGCCGCCCGGGTTCCCCGATGCATGCTTGTTGCATGATCCGCTGCGCTGTCGTCACTCTTGCTGAAGCCGGCTCAACGCTTCACTGAGTTCCACCGGGTAGTCGCTCTCGCCAGGGTCGAGCCGGGTCAGCGTCTCGGGCATCGCCTCGAGACAGGAGCGGACGCGCTCACGGGCATCGTCGGCCATGGCCATGAACGACTCGTCCAGCTTGCCGTCCTGCACCAGGGGCACCAGCATCGGTTCGCCATCGGTGATCTTCTCATCGCGACTGGCGATGATGTCACCGGAATAGCGGCCCTGGGCGTCCCGCCGACGGTAGAGCTGCTTGCGGCCGGGCAGGTTGACCTTTCCCGTCGAGTGCTTGACCCGGGGTATACCCGCATACTCCACCAGCTTGTAGGAGAGGTCGATGACCGGCGCGTCGGCCGAGACCCCCATCTGCGTGCCCACGCCGAAGGCGTCGATGGGCGCTCCGTCCTCGACAAGCTCCCGGATACT
>SKVX01000108.1 GCA_007129225.1 Halomonas sp. | reverse complement strand
CTGGTCGACTTCCTGCGCGACCCCTCCAAGTTCCAGCGCCTGGGCGGTAGCATTCCCCGTGGCGTACTGATGGTCGGCCCACCGGGTACCGGTAAGACGCTACTCGCCAAGTCGATCGCCGGCGAGGCCAAGGTGCCGTTCTTCTCGATCTCCGGTTCCGATTTCGTCGAGATGTTCGTCGGTGTGGGTGCATCCCGAGTGCGCGACATGTTCGAGCAGGCCAAGAAGCAGGCGCCCTGCATCATCTTCATCGACGAGATCGATGCCGTGGGCCGTTCGCGTGGCGCCGGCATGGGCGGTGGCAACGACGAGCGCGAGCAGACTCTTAACCAGCTGCTGGTGGAGATGGACGGCTTCGAGGCCAACGAGGGCGTCATCGTCATCGCCGCCACCAACCGTCCTGACGTGCTCGACCCGGCACTGATGCGTCCGGGGCGCTTCGACCGCCAGGTGGTGGTGGGGTTGCCGGATATTCGCGGTCGCGAGCACATCCTCAATGTACACCTGCGCAAGGTGCCGCTGGGCGACGACGTCAAGCCATCGCTGATCGCCCGTGGTACGCCCGGCTTTTCCGGCGCCGACCTGGCCAATCTGGTCAACGAGGCGGCGCTGTTCGCCGCGCGCCGCAACAAGCGCCTGGTGAGCATGGAGGAGCTTGAGCTGGCCAAGGACAAGATCATGATGGGCGCCGAGCGCAAGTCCATGGTCATGACCGACAAGGAGAAGCTCAACACCGCCTATCACGAGTCGGGCCACGCCATCATCGGTCTGGTGATGCCGGAGCACGACCCGGTCTACAAGGTCACCATCATTCCGCGCGGTCGAGCGCTGGGGGTGACCATGTTCCTGCCCGAGGCGGATCGTTACAGCCTGTCCCGTCGGCAGCTGATTGGCCAGATCTGCTCACTGTTCGGCGGCCGTATCGCCGAAGAAATGACTCTGGGGCCGGATGGCGTGACCACCGGGGCGTCGAACGACATCAAGCGCGCCACTGAGCTTGCCCACAACATGGTGGCCAAGTGGGGCCTCTCCGAGGAGATGGGGCCGATCATGTACGACGAGGACGAGTCCCACCAGTTCCTCGGCGGCCCCGGTCAGGGCGGCAAGCTCAAGTCCGGCGAGACCACCTCGCGCCTCGACAAGGAGGTGCGCAAGATCATCGACGAGTGCTACGCCAAGGCGCAGCAGATCCTCGAGGAGAATCGCGACAAGCTCGACGCCATGGCCGATGCGCTGATGCTCTACGAGACCATCGATGCCGACCAACTCCGCGATATCATGGAAGGCCGCGCGCCGAGGCCGCCCAAGGACTGGGAGGATGGTGACTCCGGCACTGGCGCTCCGGTGACGGGCGAGGCGTCGTCTCACGGCGAAGAGCCGGAGCCCGAGGCCACCAGTCCCACCGATAGCGGGAGTGGCGGAGACGGCAGTGGTGATGGCGGCGGCAGTGGTGATGAGGATGAGGACGAGGAGCCGCGTCGTCGTCCCTCCGACCCCCTGGGTGGACCCGCCGGGTCCTGATATCGACCCATCGCAGGCAGGCGCCCCTCAGGGGCGCCTTTGCCGTGCGGGGCAACCGTTTTGTCAGCATGCCGCCACAGGACCGACTGCATGATGGAAACCGCTTCACCGACCTGGCTGCCCTGCGGGCGTCATCGCCTCGACCTCTCCTACCCTCGCGTCATGGGAATTCTCAACGTCACTCCCGACTCCTTCTCCGACGGCGGCCGGCATACCGTCATCGATGATGCCGTGCGGCATGCCGAGGGCATGCTTGCCGAGGGGGCGGCTATCATCGATGTGGGTGGTGAATCCACCCGGCCTGGCTCCCGGGATGTCTCCACCCAGCAGGAGCTGGACCGGGTGATGCCCGTGGTCGAGCGACTGGTCCGCGAACTCGATGCGCTGGTGTCGGTGGATACCAGCAGCCCCGTGGTGATGCGGGAAGCCGCCGCAATGGGTGTGGGGATGATCAACGATGTGCGTGCCCTGCAGCGGGAGGGCGCGCTGGAGGCGGCGCTGGGTACCGGCCTGCCGGTCTGCCTGATGCACATGCAGGGCGAGCCGCGAGACATGCAGCACGCCCCTCGCTATGATGTGCCGGTGGAGGAGTCGGTCAGTGATTTCCTGGAGTCACGAATTGTCGCTTGCGAAGCCGCCGGGCTGCGCCGTGAGCGCCTGCTGATCGATCCGGGATTTGGCTTCGGCAAGAGCGTCGAGCACAACCTGCGGCTGCTCAATCGAATGGAGGGCCTGGCGACTCTGGGGCTTCCGCTGCTGGTGGGAATGTCGCGCAAGAGCATGATCGGCAAGGTGCTTGGCCGGCCGGTCGAGGAGCGACTGCCTGGTGGCCTGGCGCTGGCGTCACTGGCCGTCGAGCGCGGCGCAAGCATTCTGCGTGTCCATGATGTAGGCCCGGTCCTGGATGCGGTTAACATGACATGGGCCGTGCTTAGGGAAGGCTGCGAGCATGACTAGACGCTATTTCGGTACCGACGGAATTCGGGGCACGGTAGGCGAGTATCCGATAACGGCCGACTTCATGCTGAAGCTGGGCTGGGCCATGGGACGGGTGTTGGCCCGGGACAAGGAGCGTGTTCGCGTGCTGATCGGCAAGGACACCCGCATCTCTGGCTACATGTTCGAGTCGGCACTAGAGGCGGGTCTTTCGGCAGCCGGTGTCGACGTGGCCTTGCTGGGCCCGATGCCGACGCCGGGGATCGCCTATCTGACGCGGACCTTTCGCGCGGATGCCGGTATCGTGATCTCGGCGTCGCATAATCCCTTTGCCGACAACGGCATCAAGTTCTTCTCCACCGATGGCACCAAGCTGGCCGACGAGATCGAGGAGCGCATCGAGGCGATGCTCGACGAGCCGCTCACCACCGTGGTTGCCGATCGTCTGGGCAAGGCCGTGCGAATCGACGATGCCGCCGGCCGCTACATCGAGTTCTGCAAGTCGACCATACCCAACCGGGTCAGTCTGCATGGGCTGAAGATCGTGCTGGACTGCGCCCATGGGGCGACCTACCACATCGCTCCCAGCGTCTTCCGTGAACTGGGGGCCGAGATCAGCCTGATCGGTGCAAGCCCCGATGGCCTCAATATCAACCGCGACGTGGGTTCCACCTTCCCCGCCGCGTTGCGCGCCGCGGTGATCCAGCAGGGTGCCGACCTGGGTGTCGCCTTCGATGGCGATGGCGACAGGGTGCTGATGGTCGATGCCGATGGGCGCGAGATCGATGGCGACGACATCCTCTACCTGATCGCCAGGGACCGGCATGAGCGGGGGCAGCTCGGCGGTGGCGTAGTGGGCACCCTGATGACCAATTTCGGCCTTGCCATGGCGCTGGAAGCGATGGGGGTCCCCTTCGAGCGTGCCAAGGTGGGCGACCGCTACGTGGTGGAGCGCCTGGTGGCCAACGGCTGGCAGCTGGGCGGCGAGTCGTCCGGCCATATCGTCTGTGCCGACGTGCAGAGTACTGGGGATGGTATCGTGTCGGCATTGCAGGTGCTGGCGATCATGGTCTCCGAGGGCAGGTCCCTGAAGAGCCTGCTGTCGGGTCTGGAGAAGGTGCCCCAGGTGCTGGTGAATGTGCGCCTGACGCCGGGCAGCGACGCCAAGGTCCTGATGGCTAGCTCTGCGGTCAAGGATGCGGTGGCCGCCATGGAGTCGGAACTGGGCGAGGAGGGCCGCGTACTGCTGCGTCCTTCGGGCACAGAGCCGTTGATTCGCGTGATGGTCGAAGGACGTGCGCATCTCGATGTGGAGGGCATGGCCCGACGCCTGGCCGCCGACGTGGAGCAGCAGTTGGGCTGACGAACGCGTCGGATGGTTGTCTTGACACGACGCCTCCTATACCATTTCGCACCACTTTGAAAGAGGACGCAGCATGCGAACGCCGCTGATCGCCGGGAACTGGAAGATGAACGGTTCGGCCTCTCTGGTCGAGGATTTCGGTCGTGCCTTTCCCCGTACCGTGCTTCCGGCGTCTCTGGATGTGGTCATACTGCCGCCCTTCCCCTATCTGGACATGGCGCAGCGGGCCTTTGCCGATACTTCGCTCGAACTGGGTGCCCAGACGCTCAACCCGTTGCATTCCGGTGCTCGCACGGGTGAGGTGAGCGGCCAGATGCTCCGGGAGTTCGGCGTGAAGTATGCGCTGGTGGGGCACTCCGAGCGTCGTCAGCTCTATCGCGAGAACGACGAAGCCGTGCACGATCGGCTGCTGGCGGCGCTAAGCGTCGACATTACGCCTATCCTGTGCGTGGGTGAGAGCCTGGAAGAGCGGGATGCGGGTCGCACCATGGATGTGGTGCTTGGCCAGGTGGGCTACGTGATGGCGCGCCTGGAGCCCGAGCAGCGCCCTCGGGTGGTCATCGCCTACGAGCCGGTCTGGGCGATCGGTACCGGACGCACGGCGACACCCGGACAGGCCCAGGAGGTCATGGCCGGGATTCGCCAGTATCAGGCCAGCTTCGACCGCGAGCTGGCCGCGGGGATGCGATTGCTTTACGGCGGCAGCATGAACGCGAACAACGCGGCTGAGCTGCTGGCCCAGCCGGACATCGACGGCGGCCTTGTGGGCGGTGCTTCGCTCAAGGTCGACGATTTTCTAGCCATTTGTCAGTCAGCAGGTTGAATCCATGCAAGTTGCCATTCTCTTGATCCATGTGGTGATCGCCATCACCCTGGTCGTCCTTATCCTGCTGCAGCAGGGCAAGGGCGCCGAAGCCGGTGCCGCCTTCGGTGGCGGTGCCTCCCAGACCGTATTCGGCTCGCGGGGTAGCGGCGGCTTCCTGTCCCGTGCCACGGCCGTGCTGGCGTTTACCTTTTTCGCCACGTCGCTGACTCTGGCCTGGTACGCCACCCAGGCCCAGGCGCCGGAAGTCGGCATTCCCGATGCCCGTCTGATCGAGCAGCGGAACGGTGTCCCAACCCTTGACGACGGTGCTCGTGACGTGGATAATACCGCGCCAGTGCTGGAAGAAAGCAACGACTAAGGTTGAGGCTCCAGTCATCAAGAAAGCCGAAGTGGTGGAATTGGTAGACACGCTATCTTGAGGGGGTAGTGACCGTAAGGTCGTGCGGGTTCAAGTCCCGCCTTCGGCACCATCTGAAACGCCGTGATCCGGGTAAGCAGGGGATCACGAGACGACAGAAGCAGGATTGGCACCAGGAAGGTTGTAGCAAAATGGTTGTAAGCGCCAATGCGGCTTGACTCAAGTGCATCAGGCACCTACAATCGCCGACCTGGAATGTTGCGGGGTGGAGCAGTCTGGTAGCTCGTCGGGCTCATAACCCGAAGGTCATCGGTTCAAATCCGGTCCCCGCTACCAT
>SKVX01000046.1 GCA_007129225.1 Halomonas sp. | reverse complement strand
CCAGGTCGCGCAGCATCTCGCGCTCACCGAAGGTGACGTCCCCCACCAACGCATGCATGCCCACGACCCCAAGCAGCAGTACCAGGCCACCGGAGAGGGTGTAGCGCAGGTAGATGGTGCCCGCGGCCAATGCCGCCGGATGCCCGCGATGCACCACCAGCGGGTAGGTGGAAAGCGTCAGCAATTCATAGAACAGCAGGAAGGTGAATAAGTTACCTGCCAGTGCAATACCGATGGTGCTCGCCACGCAGAGACTGAAGAAAGCGAAGAAGCGCTTGCGATTGGGGGAGTCCTCCAGGTAGCCGATGGCATAGACCGTCGTGGCCAGCCACAGCAGCGACGACAAGCCGGCAAACATCATCCCCAGCGCATCCACTCGGAGCAGGAACTCGACGCCGGGGACCACGGTGAAGCCGAAGGCGAACTCCCGCCCCTGATAGAGCCCCGCCACCATCAGCCCTACCAGCAGCAGCTTGAGCAGCGCAGCCGAGAGGTTGAGCACCGCCCGCGCCCACCAGGCCCGTTCCGGCAGCAGCAGGATCAGCGGCGCCACCAGCAGGGAGGTGGCCAGGGTAATCAGCGGCAGCCATGCCTGGCTCATGGCGCACCTCCCGACATCGCCAACAGCGCCAGCGGCCACGCCGCCGTCAGGCCCAGCAGCAGCGAGGCCAGCGCCAGGATCAGGGCGATCAGATCCATCTTCAGGGGAACCGGCTCATACTCTTCCAGCTCCACATCCTCGACGAAGGAGTAGCGGAACACGCGGAACACATAGGCGGCGCTGAGCAGGGTGCCCGCCGCCAGCACCACCAGCCAGGGCCACTGCCCCGCCGCCAGTGCCGCATGCAGCAACAGCCACTTGGCGGTAAAGCCGGCGCTGGGGGGCAGGCCCACCAGGCTGATGGCGGCGATCCCGAAGCTCAGCAGGGCCAACGGGAAGCGTCGGCTGGCCCCGGCCAGGCCCGACACCCGCAGCTCACCGGTGGCCAGCATCAGGTTGCCGACGGCCAGGAACATGGCGGCCTTGGCCAGGCTGTGGGCCAGCAGCTGGAGCCAGATCCCATTCCAGGCGATGCCGGCCACCGCCGGCGCGGTGCCGATGAGCAACGGGAAGCCGATCAACAGGTAGCCCAGCTGCGACACCGTGGACCAGGCCACCACGTCCTTGAGCTTGTCGGCCCGCCAGGCCAGCAGCCCACCCCATACCACGGCCGCCGCCCCCATGACGCCCACCACCCAGGCAGCCGCCACCGCTCCCGGCGTGAGTACCAGCCACAGTTGCAGGGCGATGAAGAACGAAGCCTTGATCACCAGGGCGGCATGCAACGCGCTGACCGGCGTCCAGGCCGAGCCATGCACCGGCGCCAACCAGGCATGCAAGGGAAAGACCGCCGCCTTGAGCAGCAGCCCGGCGCTCAGCAGCGCCATGGCCACCCAAAGTACCGGACCCGGCTCGACCGCCGAGGCCAGCCCCGCCAGATCCAGCCGTCCCCAGGTACCCAGCAGCAGTGCCACGCCCAATAGAAAGGCGAGCGAGCCGATCAGGGCGAGGAGTAGATAGCGCATGCCGGCCGTCAGCGCCTCGATGCGCCCGGGCAGCAGCATCAGGCCCACCGCGGACAGGCCCATCAGTTCCAGGCCGATGTAGAGGGCCAGCAGGTCGGCAGCCAGCCAGATCACCGACAGACTGGATGCCAGCAAACCCATCAAGGGCCATAGCCAGACCTGCCCCTTGCCCCGGGCCTGCACCACGACACGCAGATAGGACGGGGCATAGGCGGCGCTGGCCAGCACCAACAGTTGAGTGAGCAGCAGCAACAGCAGCGTCAGGCCATTGGCACGCCAGTAGAGCGTCAGGCCACCAAGTTCCAGCGACCAGGCCTGGGTGCCGTGGGTCACGACCAGTCGCATCAACACCAGCAGGGGAAGCAGTGCCAGCAGCGACACCAGGACGGCCGGCCAGCTGCGCGTGGTGGGTCGATAAACGGCGCCCACCACACCCAGCAGCAACGGCAGGCCCACGGCCAGCAGCGTCACCATGCTGCTGCCCGTCGTCGGTAGCTGGGTCGTCTCCAGGCCCAGGCGTTCGATCATGATGCCTGCCCGCCGTTGGCCGCCGTCGCTTCATGGTGCTGCTCCAGGGCTGCCAGACGGCGAATCAGCAGCGCACCCAGCGCCGTACCCAGCCACGCCACGACCAGCCCGGTAATCACCAGCCCCTGGCCCGCGGCGGGCGACGTGTTGGCCACCAACGACATCAGCAGCAGGAAGATTCCAGTCCCGGTGATATTGAACGCCAGCAGCCGGCGCAGAAGATGAGCATGCAGGGCGAAGGTCCATAGCCCCAGGCCGAGCAGTACCAGACCACTCCAGCGCGCCGCCAGGCTACTCTCGCCGGCCGGCAGGCTGGCCAGGGCGGCCATGAGCATGCCCAGCAGAACCAGGACAGGTGCCAGGTGGACGATGGCTCGCCGCCAGATCCACGGCATGGGGTCCCTGAGATGGATCAGCCTAACCGTCGGCGTTAGCCTGACGAGGCCGATGCCCAGGGCGTGGAACAGGAAGGCACCGGTCAGGACGGCACCCAACAAGACCTCCAGCAGCGCCAGCCAGGCGAAGCCCAGCTGCCACCAGGTCAGTGCCACGGTGAGGGCAAACAGCACGAATAGCGAACAGGCACGAACCAGATGGCGGTCGAACAGGGCAAAGGCCGCCAGCAACACCGGCAGCGTTGCCAGCAGCACATCGTCTAGTGGCGGCATGGGCGGCGCGAAGCCTTATTTTCCGTTGCGGTTGACGACCTTCTCGATCAACGCTTCCGACTCGCTGCTGGGGCCTTCCTTGAGCATTTCGACGGCCTCTTCATAGGAGCATAAGTGATGCTTGCAGGATGCACAGAACACCTTGTCGTCGGGGTTGTGAACCTCCGATACGCGGTAGAGGTGGCTGCCACAGCTAGGGCAGGCCACCGGAAGGCGTATATCCTCGGAAAGATCGGGCATCGTCACAGTCTCCTTGTGATTGATTGCAAAGCGTCAAAGCCAAGGTTTCGATGAGGAAACCTTGGGGTTTATCCTGCCTGACTCAACCTCAAAGGGCCAATTCCGCCCTCCCCCATCGCTTACAGTCCCAGCTTCTCCGCCACGTAGTCGGCGTCCTTGTCGCCCCGCCCCGAGAGATTGATAAGAATATGCTGATCCTTGGGCAGCGTGGGAGCAACTCGCATCGCCCAGGCCACGGCATGGGCGCTCTCCAGGGCCGGTATGATCCCCTCCACGCGTGACAGTGTCAGGAAGGCGTCGAGACATTCGGCATCGGTGGCCGTCTCGTAGTCGACCCGTCCCAGCTCCTTCAGGTGGCTGTGCTGAGGGCCGACGCCGGGATAGTCGAGGCCTGAGGCGATGGAGTGAACCGCCATGGGGTTGCCGGCCTCGTCCTCCAGCACATAGCAGGCCATGCCGTGAATCTCGCCGGGCTTGCCCAGGGTAAGGGTGGCGGAGTGGCGCTGGGTGTCGAGCCCCTCGCCGGCGGGCTCCACGCCGACCAGATGCACGGGCTCGTCTTCCAGAAAGGCGGTGAACATGCCGATGGCATTGGAGCCACCGCCAACGCAGGCGGTGACGTGGTCTGGCAGGCGACCATGGCGCGCCAGGAACTGCTCGCGCGCCTCTCGGCCGATCACCGACTGGAAGTCGCGGACCATCTTGGGAAAGGGGTGCGGCCCCACCACCGAGCCGATGGCATAGATATAGTTCTGCGGGTCCTTGAGGTACTCCTCGAAGGCACTGTCCACCGCGTCCTTGAGCGTCGCGGTGCCACGGGTCACCGGCACCAGCTTGCAACCAAGAATCTTCATCTTGGTGACGTTGGGATGCTCCTTCTCGATATCCACCTGCCCCATGTGGATCTCGCAGGGAATCCCCACCAGGGCGCAGGCCGTGGCCAGTGCCACGCCATGCTGGCCGGCGCCGGTTTCGGCGATCACCTTGGTCTTGCCCATGAACTTGGCCAGCAGGGCCTCGCCCAGGCAGTGATTGATCTTGTGGGCGCCGGTGTGATTGAGATCTTCGCGCTTGAGGTGGAGCTGCGCCCCGCCGAGCTTCTCGGAGAGCCTCCGGGCATGGAAGATCGGGCTGGGCCGGCCGACGTAGTCGGCGAAGAGCTCGGCGAGTTCCTGCTGGAAATCCTCGCGCACGCGAATCTCTTCGTAGGCGGCATCGATCTCGTCCATGACCCGCTTGAGCTCAGGCGGGATGTGCTGACCGCCGAAGCGGCCGAAATAGCCCTGGGAGTCGGGAAGGTTGGCGAAGGGAGAAGTGCTCATGGTGTCATCCTGGCGGCATCCAAAGTATCCGCTCATCTTGCCCAGCCCGGCGATGGCTGTCGAGACAGACCTTGGATGAGATGGCCCTCAGCCGGCCAGGAAAAGCCCCGCATTGAGCAGAATCAAGCTTCCCAGCAACACCACCACCTTGAGGCCCATCAACGGAAGCAGCGGTGCCAGGTCTCCCCGCTCCACAGCGCCCGGAAGATACCAGAGCCCCCGAGCCAACCAGACGGCAGCCGGCGCTGACAGCCACATCAGCCAGGTCCCAGCGGGCAGCGCACCGACGAGCCAGGCCAGCGGAATGACGGCGAAGGCGGCAAGCATCAAGGCCGCTGCCAGCCGGGCCGCACGGAGGGCCCCCAGCCGGATGGCCAGGTGGTCGCGCCCCACGCGTCGGTCCGGCTCGATATCGGGAAGCTGATTGACCAGCAGCAGCGCACTGACCAGCAGCGCGGGCACCAGAGAGACAGCCAGAGCCGTGGGCGAGAGCGTCCCTGTGAGCGCCTGGTAGGCCCCCGCCACCATCAGGATGCCGAAACCGACCCCCGGCGCCAGCAGGCAGAGCCAGGGGCGCCGCGTCAGCCAGCCGGTGTAGGTGACGACCAGCAGCAGGCCCAGCAGGCCATAGGCCAGCATCACCGCCCCCACCTGCCACAGGAAGCCGGCGCCGATCATCGCCACGCCGGCCAGGCAGGCCCAGGCCGCCGCCCGCACGGCACCGGCTGCAGCGGGGTTATCCGGCAGCGATCCGCTGCCCCCGGAAAAAGGCGTTCGGGTGGTGAGGCCGTCCAGCCCGCTATGGTAGTCGTGATGCTCGTTGAACAGGTTGACTGCCGCATGGGCCAGCAGCGCCCCAAACATGACCAGCAGGATCTGGAGCCCCGCCGGCGAATGGCCGTCATGCCAGGCGGCGGTTACCGCCAGGCCGGCGCACAGGGGCGCCAGCACCAGGAAGTTGGGGCGACTGCTGCGCAGGCAGGCGTGCAGGGACGACCCTGGAGCAACGCTTTTCATG
>SKVX01000508.1 GCA_007129225.1 Halomonas sp. | reverse complement strand
TGCCAGCGGCGAACTGGGCGTTCTGCTCACGAATGGCACCGGCCACCTCGGACGGCGTCAGGTCGAACTGAGCCAGCTTGTCCGGGGAGAGCCAGATGCGCATGGAGTAGTCCTGGGCGCCAAACAGCGAAGCGTCCCCCACCCCCGGGATCCGCACCAGCTCGTCGAGTACGTTGAGCAGTGCGTAGTTGGAGATGAACAGCGGATCCTGGCTGCCATCCGGCGAGTACATCACCGGCACCATCAGCAGGTTGGTGGAGCGTGCCTCGACGCGCACCCCCTGGTTGCGCACCTGCTGGGGCAGCCGGGCCGTCGCGGCCTGTACCCGGTTATTGACGTTGATCGCCGCCTGGTCGGGATCGGTGCCCATCTCGAAAGAAACGGTGATCTGGAGGCTGCCGGCGTCGGTGGCGCTCGACTCCATGTAGAGCATGTTGTCGACGCCGTTAATCTCCTGCTCCAGCGGCGCGGCAACGGCCTCGGCAATCACCTCGGCACTGGCACCGGGATACTGGGCCTGGACCACCACCTGGGGCGGGACCACGTCGGGGTACTGCTCCACCGGCAGCGCCCTCAGGGCAGCGAGGCCGGCCAGCACGATGATCAAGGAGATGACCGAGGCAAAGATCGGCCGATCGATGAATAGCCTCAGCATCATGCCTCCTCGTCGGCCTGGACAGCGGCCTCGGCGTCGTCAGGCCCAAGTTCGGCGGAGGAAGCCTCTGCTTTCGCCGCTTCCTCCAGTGCCGCCTCGTGGCTCTCGACTTCATTGGCCTGGACCGGCATGCCGTCCTGCAGGCCGACCTGGCCGTTGACCACCAGGCGATCGCCCGGCTCGAGCCCCGCCAGCACCACCTGGCGACTGTCGACGATGGGCCCAAGTTCGACGGTGCGCGATACCGCAGTGTCGTCGGCCACCACAAAGACCCGGGCCCCGTCGGGCCCCTGGCCCACCGCCTCCTGTGGAATCAAAAAGACATCGTCGAGGGTCTGCACCTTGAGCCGGATACGCACGAACTGGCCTGGCACCACATCGCCGTCGGCGTTGGGAAAGACGGCCCGGGCCGAGACGCTGCCGGTGCGAGGATCGATGGTGCTGGCGGTGAAATCGACGATACCGGTCTCGCCATACTCGCGGCCATCGGGCAGGATCAACAGTGCCTCCCGCTGATGGTCCCCATCACTGGCGATCATGGCTCGGCGAGCGGCTCGCTGCAATGCAGCGTCGCCCTCGGGCAGCGAGAAGCGCACGTGGACGGGATCCTGCTGGGTCACGGTGGTCAACAGCGTACCTCGCTCGATCAGGCTGCCTTCCGGAAAGCTCTCGAGTCCGGTCATTCCGGCCAGGGGAGCACGAACCTGGGTGTAGTCCAGGTTCAACTCGGCATTCGCCACCCCGGTCTCGGTCAGCGCCAAGCGGGCCTCGGCCAGCTCACGGGCCGACAGTGCCGTGTCACGCTCCCGCTCACTGACCGCATTCTGGTTGTAGAGCGTCGAAATACGCTGCCACTCGCGCCGGGCCTGGTTCAGTTCCGCCTGGGCATTCGCCCGCTCCGCCTGCGCTCGCTGAAGCTCGATCTCGTAGGGCTCCCGGTCGATATGAAACAGCGGCTCCCCCTCATCGACCACCTGCCCCTCGGTGTAGAGACGCTCCTCGAGGATGCCCTGCACCCGCGCACGTACCTCCACCTCCCGGGAGCCGCGTACGCGGGCGGCATACTCCTCGACCACATCGACCGAGCGTGGCTCGACCCCCAGTACGCTGACCTGGGGAGGAGGACGCTCGCCGCCTCCTACGGCATTGCCACCGGCGTTGTCGCCCTGCTCGCAACCCGCGAGCAGTGTGGCCAGCAGCCCAAGCGCCAGAATCCATTTCACGGGTGCACGCCCTCCCGGGGGTGACTGATGCATAAAAGATCTCCGCTGCATATCGTGGTTCGTCAGGGGCAACACGCCCAACAGCAGGGGGTCGCATGGCGGGTTGTTAGCGTGCGACGGATTATAGCTACAACCTTGTATGTATACTAGCCTTGCACAAGGTCTCCGTGACTTGGCGAAAAACTCCGGCGCCTCCCCTCAAGTGAGGCAAGCGATGGGGAAACAGGCTATGCTGCATAGCAGCATAGCTGATTTCACGGAGACAACCATGGATGCACTGGAACTGGTTCCGCTGCGAGGGCTGGAAGTAGCGGTACGCATCTGGCACCCCGACGCACCGAAAACCGTGATTGCCTGGCATGGCCTGGCACGCCACGGCGGCGATTTCGAAGGCTTCGCCCGGGCGCTTGGTCCCGAGTGGCGTGTACTGGCACCTGACACCCCTGGCCGCGGTTTTTCCAGCTGGTCGCCCATGCCGGCTCAGGACTATCTCTATCGCCGCTACAAGACAGCGGCACTGGCCGTGCTGGATCACTTCTCGCTGGAACAGGTGCCCTGGGTGGGTACTTCCATGGGCGGGCTGCTGGGGATGCTGCTCGCGGCCGAGGCCGACAGCGCCTATCGCATCGAACGCCTGGTGCTAAACGACGTGGGTCCCGAGCTGAATACCGACGGCATGGTCCAGCTGGCCCTCTATTTCGGCAGTCCGCACCACTTCGCCACCTTCAGCCAGTTGGAGGAGGAGCTACGCGCTCACTATGGGGGCTTCGGTATCGAGGGCGACGATGCCTGGCGCCGGCTGGCACTGGGCAGTGCCCGGCGCCTGCCCGACGGCAGTTGGACCTACCACTACGATCCGCGGATCGGTGAGCAATTCATCCACGACACGCCACGCAACAGCTGGGCCGACTGGCGGGCGATACGCTGCCCGCTGATGGTGGTACGCGGCGCCGAATCACCCTTGCTGGATGCCGATAGTGTCCTGAGCATGGCCGAGGCCCAGCCCGGCCTGGTCACCCTGGAGGTGCCCGGCTGCGGCCACGCCCCGATGCTCGACCGTGACAGCCAGGTCGCCCCCATCGCTGAGTTTCTCACCCGACCTCAACGGCAACGGCTACCACCCCACCCGCAGACCCACGGGAACGCCTGGTGGCGACGCATGGCCGCCTGGCTGAAGCGGGAGCGTCACCTGAAGGGGACTGACTAGCCCACCAGCCCCGGTTGCCGCATGGCCCTTTTCACCAGGAAGGTGTCGCCAGGCGGTCACTAATGTTCCCGGGGGCGGCTGCGGACAACCGAGCCCCCCGGGTGGGTCTCGATGCGGCTGCCGCCTTGCCCACGACTACGCCTGATCGTGCCGCCGGCATGGGATGTTATGCGCGCCCCTTCCCGGCGCGCCTCGCCGTCGGGGCGCTGCCTGGCCACATCGTCGCGCCACATCCCATGCCGCTGGAACACGCCAGGCGGGCTCGGCGGGTGGGGCGGCGACGGTGCCCGATGCCAGTAGCCCTGCTGCCAGGGTAGCAGTGGGCCGGGCAGCACCACCGAAACCGGCGGCTGATGGGGCACATCGATCACCAGGTAGGGAGGATGCCAGTAGACGTCCTGGTCACCTGATGCCGCCGACGCCTCGTCGGCGAGGACGCAAATCGGCAGCACCAGGAGCAGTGGCAGCGACAACCGCCTGATGAGCGTGTGCATGACGCTCTCCTTCACATACCTGCAGGCGGTGCATCCGCCCGATACAACTATCAGTATAGGCACGGAACGGGAGTCGCCTGCCCGATCACCCGCCCGACTCGACCCTGCCCGTGGCTCGGGCAACCGCATTGCGATACCCCCCGCCGAACAGCAACAGGTGGTTGAGTAGCGGGTATAGCTGAAACAACGCCTCGCGCCGCGGCCAATCGTCGGGAGGCGAGGCATCCCAGTAGGCCTCGAAGAAGGCGTCGGAGGGCGCGCCGAACAGCGTCAGCATGGCCAGGTCCACCTCGGGATAATGCTGATAGACCGCCGGGTCGATGATCGCCGGGCCGTTTGGCGTGTAGAGGACATTGCCCGACCAGAGGTCGCCATGCACCAGGCTCGCCGGGGCATCGGGCAACCATGTCTCCAGGTCGTGGGCTATGCGCTCGAGTCGTTCGCGCAGGCTGGCATCCAGCAGCCCCCGCTCATGGCAGGCCGCCGCCAGCGGCAGCAGGCGCCGCTCGCGCTGAAATGCCCGGCCATCCGCCAGGGAAGCGTTGGACTGGGGTGTGCGTCCGCAGGCGTTGTCCCGCGGCCAGCCATGGTCGGCCGCGGACTGGGCGTGGAGATGGCGCAACCCCTCCCCCAGCGCCGCAGCGCTGGCCGCCGACCGCGACGTACTCTCGAGCGCTTCCATCACCAGCCAGCCCCCGGCCACCCCCAAGACCTCGGGCACGATCAGCGATGTGCCCGCCTCACTCAGGGCACGCAGCCCATCGGCCTCGCCGGCCAGTCGGCCGGGGTCGTCACGCTTGATCACCACGGGCCCCTGGCGGGTATCCAGCCAGTAGACGGCGGCGATATCGCCCCCGCCGAGGGAGCGGGGCTCCCCTTGCGACTCGAGCCCGGCGGCCTGCAGCAGCGACGCCAACGTGTGTTCCATGACCCTCTCCTGCATTGACAGCCCCCACTGGACTCATCGGCAGCAAGCCGGCTGTCAAGTTCCCGGTTATGCAAGCACATGCTGCAATGATCGAGCCCGCGTTATACAAGCCGGCGCCCGAACGCCTACAGTAACGTTATCCCCCGTGCACGACTCTGGGAGGCATAACGAGAGGTACAGAATGACGGAACATTCCAACCGCGAAAACCCCAAGGATTCCGAGCCTCAGCAGCGGCTGCTCGCCATCATTACCGAGATGGCCCGCGAGCTGCAGCCAAACCGCTCTTCGCCACCCACCCCGACAATGCAGTCGCGCCTGGACCGGGACCTCGGACTGGACAGCCTGGCCCGTTCCGAGCTGCTGCTGCGAATCGAAAACACCTTTGAGGTCAAGCTCCCCGAAGCGGCCCTGATGGCGGAGACGCCCTCCGCACTGCTGGAGGCGGTGCAGACAGCCCAGGGCAAGGCCATCTCCGCGCATGCTGCCACCGACACAGCGCCGACGTCGGTGCAGGAAGCGGCCGATATCCCTGCCACCCCGTTGGCGCCGGTGGAGGGGGAGCCCGCCAGCGCCGAGACGCTCAATGCCGCCTTGGACTGGCACCTGGCGCGCCATCCCGAACGACCACACCTGTTCATCTATGGCGATGAAGACGAACCCCGGACGCTGAGCTACGGTGAACTCGACCGGGCCGGCCGCGACATCGCCGCGGCGCTGCTGGCCCGGGGCGTCGAGGCAGGCGACCGGGTCGCCCTGATGCTGCCGACCTCCCAGGACTACTTCATCACCTTCTTCGGCATCCTTCGCGCCGGTGCGGTTCCGGTACCGATCTACCCACCGGCACGACCGGCACAGCTCG
>SKVX01000217.1 GCA_007129225.1 Halomonas sp. | reverse complement strand
CCAGCTCGGGCACGTCGGGGTTCTTCTTCTGCGGCATGATCGAGGAGCCGGTGCAGAAGCGGTCGGGCAGGTCGATGAAGTCGAACTGGGCGCTGGTCCACAGCACCAGCTCCTCGCTCATCCGTGACAGGTGCATCAGCAGGATGCTGGCGAAGGCAGTGAATTCGATGGCGAAGTCGCGATCGCTCACAGCGTCCAGCGAGTTCTCGGCCGGGCGCTCGAAGCCCAGCAGCTCTGCGGTGACATGACGGTCGATGGGATAGGTGGTGCCGGCCAGCGCCGCGGCGCCCAGCGGCAGCACGTTGACACGCTTGCGGCAGTCCAGCAGGCGCTCGTGGTCGCGGGCCAGCATCTCCTGCCAGGCCAGCAGGTGATGGCCGAAGGTCACCGGCTGGGCGGTCTGCAGGTGGGTGAAGCCGGGCATGATGGTGTCGGCCTCGCGGTCGGCCAGCGCGATCAACCCCTCGCGCAGCCGGATCAGCTCGGCCTCCACCACGTCGATCTCGTCGCGCAGGAAGAGGCGAATGTCGGTGGCCACCTGGTCGTTGCGCGAGCGGCCGGTGTGCAGCTTCTTGCCGGTGATGCCGATCTTCTCGGTGAGCCGGGCCTCGATGTTCATGTGCACGTCTTCGAGCGCGACCGACCACTGGAACTCGCCGCGCTCGATCTCGCCACGGATCTCGGAGAGGCCCGCGACGATGGCGTCGCGCTCGTCGTCGGTCAAGACGCCGACCCGGGCCAACATGGTGGCATGGGCGACGGAGCCCTGGATGTCCTGCAGGGCAAGGCGCTGATCGAACGTGACCGAGGCGGTGAAGCGCTCGACGAAGGCATCGGTGGGCTCGCTGAAACGGCCGCCCCAGGACTGGTTGGTGCCGGGGGATGTGGAACGAGGGCTCATCGGCGTGGGCATCCTACTTGGTGCGTGCTGTGGCATTCATGGAGGGGGCTGTGCGCAGCGGCCCCGGATCATGGTTTTGCAGTGTACCAGAGTCGGCGAAAGTGGCGAGGGGCGCCGGCCGGCCGGACTGTGCGACATGACGGCAGTTTTTCCTGTCCCGCCAGGTGCTTTATGATGAGAGGCAGTGACTATCATTGGCCGCGACCATTTGCTTGCGGCCCCAACAGCAGAACAAGGCCCGCTCGGGCCCGCTGCATGGGGAGAACCACGTGCGATCCATCAATACGCTGCGCATTGCGACCCGCAAGAGCCAACTGGCCATGTGGCAGGCCGAACACATTCGCGACCTGCTCATGGCCCAGCATCCCGGGTTGGAGGTGGAGCTGGTGGCGATGTCGACCCGCGGCGACAAGATCCTCGACACGCCGCTGGCGAAGATCGGCGGCAAGGGGCTGTTCGTCAAGGAACTGGAGGAGGCGCTGCTCGACGGTCGGGCCGATATCGCCGTGCATTCAATGAAGGACGTGCCCATGCACTTCCCGGAAGGGCTCGGCCTGTCGGTGATCCTGGCCGGCGCCGAGCCCACCGATGCCTTCGTTTCCAACCACTACGCCTCCCTGGACGAGCTGCCCCAGGGGGCGCGAATCGGCACGGCCAGCCTGCGTCGCGGCCTGCAGATGCGCGAGGCGCGCCCCGACCTGGAGATTCTCAACCTGCGCGGCAACGTCCAGACTCGCCTGGGCAAGCTCGATGCCGGCGAGTTCGATGCCATCCTGCTGGCCACCTCGGGGCTCAAGCGCCTGGGCCTCGAGTCGCGTATCGCCCAGGAGCTGCCGCCGGAGGTGTGCCTGCCGGCCTGCGGCCAGGGCGCGCTGGGAATCGAGTGTCGTATCCACGACCCCGAGCTGGTCAGCTTGCTGGCCCCGCTGGACGACCCCATCACCGCCACCCGCGTTCGCGCCGAACGGGCCATGAACACGCGCCTGGAGGGAGGCTGCCAGGTGCCGATCGGCGGCTATGCCGCCTTCGAGAACGACGGCGAGACCCTGTGGCTGCGGGCGCTGGTCGGCAATCCGGAAGGCACCGAGGTACTTCGAGCCGAAGGCCGCGGCTCGATCCATGAGCCCGAGGCGCTGGGCATTCGGGTGGCCGAGGAGCTGCTGGATCAGGGCGCAGGCGAGATTCTGGCGCAGGTATACGGCGGCTGATGGCCGCCGTGCGGCCGGTATTGACCTGCCGCCCGGGGGAGCGCTCCCGGGCCCTGGCCGAGGCCATCGAGGCCGCCGGGCTGCCGGTGGCCAACCTCGATGTGATGGTGCTGGAGCCCATGGCGGAAACGCCGGCGATGCGCAGTGCCTGGCTCGACTTCGACCACTTCCACAAGGTGGTGGTGGTGAGTCCCTTTGCCGCCGAGTGTCTCTACGAGGCCCTCGACCGCTACTGGCCCGCGCTTCCACTGGGAACGTCCTGGTATGCGGTGGGTGCAGCCACGGCCCAGGCCCTGCACGACAGGCTTGGGGTGCGGGTGCACGTGCCGCCGGTGCAGGCCGGCGAGGACACCAGCGAAGCGCTGCTGCAGCTGGCATCGCTGCGTGACCTCGAGGGTCAGCGCATTCTGCTGGTGGCCGGCGAGGGTGGCCGTACCCTGCTGGCCGATACATTCACGGCCAGAGGTGGGCGGGTGACCCGCCTTTCCCTCTATCGGCGCCATCTTCAGCCCCCCTCGCCGGCCATGCAGGCCAGGCTTGCCAAGGGTGATTTTCGCGCCCTGGTGGTCAGCAGCGGAGAATTGCTGGAACATCTGGCAAGATGGTGTACCGAGACCACGTTGAACCAACCGCTAATCGTCTCCAGTCGCCGTTTAGCTACACTGGCCGACAACTTGGGGTTTTGTACTCGGGTGGTGGCGTCGGGTGCCACGCCGGCTGCCTTGGCCGCTGCTGTGGTCGAGACCTGCGACCCGGAGCGTGCCGATGTCGATCACGACGATCTCGAAAAGGGCTAGCGACAGATGAGCAAGCAGACTAACGAGCAGGACGAACAGAAGTCGCCTTCCGGTGAGGCTCAGGATGGCAGTCGCCGCGAGGCCGACGCCACCGGCAAGGCCGGCGACTCCGCGGGAAAAAACCGCTCGAAGAAGCGCGGCAAATCGTCGCAGCCTGGGGGTGGCGGCGAAAAGCCGGCCACCCCGCCACCGGATCGTTCCGCATCGACAGGCGAGGCGGTGACGCCGCCGCCCGAGAAATCGACAGGCAAACCGGCGGATAGCGCAGACGACAAGTCCACGTCAGCTGCCGCCGGCGGCAAGTCCGCCCCCGCCGGAAACGCCACTGGCACCGACAAGGCCAAACCTGACGGAAAACCGTCCGGTTCCAAGCCGGACGACAAGCCCGCCGACGACAAGGCCGCGGCCGGCAAGGCGAGTGCCAAGCCAGCCGATGCCAGGCCCGCGTCGGCTTCTGCCGGCGCCGGCCAGGCGCCGCCGCCGGGTGCCGGCAGCACGCCGGGCGGCCGCAACGGGGGTGGCAAGGGCACCCTGGCCCTGGTGCTGGTGCTGTTCCTCGGCATCGGCGCGGGCCTGTTCGCCTGGAAGGCCTGGGAGCGCATGGACAGCCAGCAGCAGCGTCTGGCAGAGCTGGAGGAGCGGGCGGGTACCGCGGCCTCGGCCGACCAGTTCGCCGAGCTGGAAAGCCGGGTGGAGAGCCGCCTGGAGGCGGCCGAGGGTGAGAGCGCCGAGGCCGTCGAGGCGATGCGCAGCGAGTTCGCCAGCTATCGCGGTGAGGTCGACTCGGCGCTGGACCATGTCCTCGACGAGCTCTCCCGCGAGCAGGAAACCGACGAGCGCGAGTGGTTGCATGCCGAAGCCGCCTACCTGCTGCGCCTGGCCAATCAGCGCCTCCAGTTGGAGCGTGACGTGGAAGGTGCGGCGGCCCTGCTGCGTACCGCCGACGATCGTCTGAACGAAGCCGACAACCCGGCACTGCTCTCCGTTCGCCGGGCCATTGCCTCGGAGCTGTCGGTGTTGGAGAGCGTGCCCCGGGTCGACCGCACCGGGCTCTATATGGCGCTGAACGCCCAGCAGGAGCGCCTGGCGCAGTTGCCGCTGTCCCGCGAGCTGGAGGAGATCCCGGCCCGTTCCGGCATGCAGGAGGCCCCCGCCGGCGGCTGGCAGACGCAGCTTTCACGCTTCGGCCAGGAGCTCAAGGACCTGGTGGTGATACGTCATCATGACGAGGCGCTGGAGGCCCTGGTCACCCCCGAGCAGGAGTCCTACCTGCGCCAGAGCGCCCGCCTGATACTGGAGCAGGCCCAGCTGGCCCTGCTGCAGGAAGAACAGGAACTCTACGAGGCGAGTCTCGACAAGGCGCTGACCCTGATCCGTGCCTATTACGACACCGAGCAAGGCGAAGTCCAGGCCGTCATCGAGCGCCTGGAAGCACTCAAGGGCGAGACCATTCGCCCCGAATTGCCGGACATCAGCGGTTCCCAGCAGGCGCTGGCGCAGTTCATCGAGCGTCGATTCGGTTCGCGTGGCGAGCGGGGAGATGACGCATGAGAAAACTGCTCCTGATCGTACTCCTGGGGCTGGCGCTGGGGGCACTGTTCGGCCAACTGATGGTCTCGGTGCCCGGCTACTGGCTGGTGCGGGTCGGCGACACCTCCTACCAGACCTCCTTCTGGTTCGGCCTGATATTGCTGCTGGCGCTCTTCCTGGTGCTGCACTTCGTGCTGCGGCTGCTGATGCGCATGAGACATCCGGTCAGCCGGCTGAAGGTGTGGAACAGCCGGACCCGTCATCGCAACGCCATGAAGCGGACCGTGCAAGGCCTGGTGGCCCTGGCCGAAGGGCGCTGGAAGCGGGCCGAGAAGTCGCTGGTGAAGGCCGCCGACGACTCCGGCACGCCGCTGGTCAACTACCTGTCGGCCGCGCTGGCGGCCCACTACCAGGGCCGTTATGAACAGGCGGATACGCTGCTGAAGCGGGCCCATCTCAGCACCGACGGGGCCGACACCGCGGTCGGCCTGATGCAGGTGCAGCTGATGTTGGACCGCCAGCAGTACGAGGAGGCGCTGGCGATCCTGACCCGACTGGACCGGCAGTTGCCCAACCATCCGCAGGTGCTCAAGCAGCTCAAGCAGGCCTACCTCAGCGTCAGCGACTGGGAGGGACTGCGTCGCCTGATGCCCCGGCTCGCGTCGCGTCAGCTGATCTCCCCCCAGGAGCGTCAGCAGCTGGAGCTGCGTGCCTACAAGGAGCTGCTGATTCACGAGGCCCGCGACCCGGGCAACGTGGAACGGGTGCGCAGCCTGTGGGCCGACATGCCGGACCCGCTGCGCAACAACGTCGAGTTGGTGGTGCTCTACACCGAGGCACTGGTGCGCGGCAACGAGGAGGGTATCGCCGAGCGCCTGCTGCGCCACTCGCTCAAGGAGCACTGGGACAGTCGCCTGGTGCTGCGCTACGGCCTGCT
>SKVX01000307.1 GCA_007129225.1 Halomonas sp. | reverse complement strand
CGTTCACTACCCCAACGAAGAGTGGTTCAAGCCGGGACCCAACGACGAGCTGCCCGAGGGCATCCTCGACGCCTACACCCGCGAGATCTACGACCCGGATGGCGAGCTGCGCGGCTCGCACCTGGTCGACACCAACTCCGGCAAGCGTGGACGCGGCATCGTTGCCTTGCCCTTCGCGCGCCAGTCGGACGGCGAGACGGTCTTCTTCCCCTCGAACCTGATCGAGAACCTCTACCTCAGCAACGGCATGAGTGCTGGCAATACGCTGCAGGAAGCCCAGGTGCAGTGTCTCTCGGAGATCTTCGAGCGGGCGGTGAAGCGCGAGATCCTCGAGCAGGAGCTGGCACTGCCGGACGTGCCCATGGAAGTGCTCCAGCGCTACCCGGCCATTCTCGAAGGCATCCAGGCGCTGGAGTCCCAGGGCTATCCGGTGCTGGTCAAGGACGCTTCGCTGGGCGGGCAGTTCCCGGTGATGTGCGTCACCCTGATGAACCCGCGCACCGGTGGCGTCTTCGCCTCCTTCGGCGCACACCCCAGCTTTGAGGTAGCGCTGGAACGCAGTCTCACCGAGCTTCTGCAGGGCCGCAGCTTCGAGGGCCTGAATGACTTCCTGCCGCCGACCTTCAACTCGCAGGCCATCGCCGAGCCGAACAACTTCGTCGAGCACTTCATCGACTCCTCGGGGCTGGTCTCCTGGCGCTTCTTCAGCGCGAAGAGCGATGTCGATTTCAGCGACTGGGACTTCTCCGGTAGCGGTTCCAGCAGTACGGCCGAAGAAGCGGCGACGCTGTTCGGCATTCTCGAGGAGCTGGGCCTGGAGGCCTACATGGCCGTGCACGAGGACCTGGGCGCGCCGGTCTGCCGCATCCTGGTGCCGGGCTACTCCGAGGTGTACCCGGTGGACGACCTGATCTGGGACAACACCAACATGGCCCTGGATTATCGCGAGGACATCCTCAACCTCCACGCCCTGAACGACGGTCAGCTCGCCGACCTGCTGGAGCGCCTGGAGGAGAGCCAGCTCGACGATCACATGGACATCATCACGCTGATCGGTATCGAGTTCGACGAGAACACCGTGTGGGGGCAGCTCACCATTCTCGAGCTGAAGCTGCTGATCAATCTCGCCCTTGGCCAGCATGAAGAAGCGCTGGAGCGGGTCGAGATGTTCCAGCAGTACAACGACAACACCGTGGAGCGCGGCTTGTTCTACCAGGCCGTGGCCGCGGTGCTTGAAATTACCCTCGACGATGAGCTCGAACTGGAAGACTTCCTGCACAACCTCACTCGCATGTTCGGCGAGCAGACCATGGCCGCCGTGGTCGGCTCGGTCAGTGGCGAGGTGCGCTTCCATGGCCTGACGCCCACCAACATGCAGCTCGAAGGCCTGGAGAAGCACCAGCGCCTGGTCGAGAGCTACAAGAAGCTGCATGCCCACCGCGCCACGAGGGCAGGGGTGGCGTTGTAGGCCCGACAAGCAACGCCAATTCCGGCAGCACCCAAACGTCCCGGGCCAGTTCACTGGCCCGGGACGCTGCGTTTTGGCGTATAGGCGTGCTTCCTTCCCTCGGGATGTCGAGATCGAAGCGTATCGTTCGACTACTGTTCGTGTATTGCGATCGTTGCGGAGATCCCGATGAGTCACCTACGCGTATCATGCTTCAGTATTTCGCTGGACGGCTTTGCCGCCGGCCCAAGGCAGAGCCTGGAGAGCCCGCTAGGTATCAACGGCCTGGAAATCCATGGCTGGATATTCCCGACCAAGACGTTTCGGCGAAGGGTGCTGGGAGAGGGGGGCGGTGAAAGCGGGGCAGATGACGACTTCGTGGCCCGCGGCTTCGAGAACATCGGCGCATGGATCATGGGCCGAAACATGTTCGGTCCGGTTCGCGGCCCCTGGCCGGACGACAGCTGGAAGGGGTGGTGGGGGGATGATCCGCCGTTTCACGCGCCGGTTTTTGTGCTGAGCCATCACGTCCGCGATCCCATCGAGATGCCCGGTGGCACCACGTTCTACTTCGTTACCGAGGGCATTCATGTGGCCCTGGAGCGTGCCAGGGAGGTCGCAGGCGACAGGGATGTGCGCCTCGGCGGTGGGGTGGCAACGATCCAGCAATTCCTCCGGGCGCAGTTGGTAGACGAACTGCATCTTGTCATCACGCCGGTGCTGCTCGGTGGAGGGGAGCACCTGTTCTCCGGCATCGACGTGCGCGCCCTCGGCTATCAATGTGTGGAGAGGGTGGCTAGCGATCGGGTTACCCATGTCGTCCTCAAGAGGGGAAGCTGAATGACTGAAATGATCCTGACCACCTTCGACTGGGTTCCCGAAACGCCGCGGGGCTATGTGCGTGACCTGCGGGTGCGCTGGGCGCTGGAAGAGGCCGGTTTGCCCTATCGCATCGAGGGCGTGCCATTTCGCACTCGCGATGCCGAGCATTTCTCACGTCAGCCCTTTGGGCAGGTGCCATGGCTGACCGATGGCGCTATCTCGATCTTCGAGAGCGGCGCGATCCTGCTGCATCTGGGCGAGCGCAGTGATGCGCTGATGCCTGCCGATCCTCACCGTCGCAGCGAGGTCATCCAATGGCTGTTCGCCGCGCTCAACTCCGTCGAGATGGCGAGTGTGCCCTGGTCACTCTTCATGTTCACTGGCGATACCGTAGACACACTAGGAAGGCAAACCCTGGACAAGTTCCTGGCGTCTCGGCTGCAGCATATGGAGACGGTCCTGACGGGGCGCGAATGGCTAGCCGGCTCCTTCTCTGTCGCCGACATCGTCATGGTGGATGCGTTGCGCCTTGTCGATCGGTTCGATGGGCTGGCGGAGCACCCGACCTGTCGAGACTACATCGCGCGTGCCACGGCCCGTCCGTCATTCGTTAAGGCATACGCAGATCAGATGGCGTATTACGCTGCGGCAGATTGAGCAGCCTATGAATACCATGGGAAGCCTCGCGGCGGTGTTGCCCGAGATCTGCAATCGAGCGTTCTCGCCGTCAGTCGCCTCGCAGGCGGCTGACGGCCACCACCAGCAGCGCGCCGGCCAGGGCACCGCCGATCACCGCAAGCGAGCCGGTCAGGCTTTCCATCAGCTCTGGCGCCACCAGCATCACTAACCCCAGCGCCAGCATCACCATGCCTCCGATCAGCTTTAGCCTGCGGCCGTGGCTCTCTTGCATCCGGCCGATACTGAGGGTGGCGATGGCCACCGTCAGGATGACGACCTCGATCATCAGGTAGACCAGCAGATAGACGGCCAGTAGCCCGGCGAAGGCGGCACCCTCGACCCCGGCTTCGGCCAGCAGCGAGCTCCACACCACCGGGAAACCGGCGGTGCAGGGCAGTTCCACCAGCGCCACGCCGCCGGCCAGCACCACGGTGACCAGTAGGGTCACGGGAAGCGGGCGTTCGCGACGCACTTCGCGGCTGCCTCGATAGATGCGTGGCTTGAAGCGCTCGGGAATGCTGAACGAGAAGCCGCGGTGCAGGGCGAAGTAGTCCTTGACGCTGACGGCGCCGAACACCAGGGCGAACAGCGCCACCACCAGCTGGATGCCGGCCAGGTGGCGGGCCACCGAGAGGGCGGCGAAGAGTCCGGCAATGAATACCCCGTAGATGCTGGCGGTGACCAGCAGGAAGGTCCCGCCCACCGCGGCGATACGGGCACGGGAGCCGCTGCCCAGGATCATCGCCAGCAGGACGCTGAGCACCCAGATCGAACAGGGGTTGAAGCCATCCACGAAGGCTATCAGCAGGGTGGCGAAGAGCATCGACTCTCCGGCAAGGTCAATTCGACCCAGGGGCCCCAGATCGAGCCGCCAGCGGGAGGCCTCGGCCTCGCGGGTGGCCACTCCCTCTGCGGCGAGGTGCGCTTCGAGGGTCTCGGCGATTGCCGGGGAGAAGCCGACCCAGACAGCGTCGCCCAGGATTAAGGTGGGCACGGCACTGGGCCTCTCGCCGCGCTCGGCCATCATGGCGAGAAAGAGTGCGCGTCCGTTCGGGTCCTGAACCACCTCGACGCGGCGCACCTCAAGCAACGGCTGCTCATACTCCAGCCGGTCCAGCCAGGCGGCTGCCTCGCGGCAGAAGGGGCAGTGGTCGCGCCAGAAATACCAGAGCACCTCGGCTTCGTCGGCAGCCTGTGTGGAGGGGGAGGAGGGCGCGGCGGAAGCCGACTCGGCCTGGGCCGAAGTCGCAATGCCCAGCAGCAGGGTAAGGGTCAGCAGCCCGACCGGCCAGCCGATGCCAATGCGCAGCACGGCCATCCAGAGTGCTTTCGATACGTTGGCAATCGACATGGCGATCAGCGCCTCGATACGGCGGCGGCCGCCGGGTGGCGGTCGCGTAACAGGCAGGTGGACATCCTGCCTCATTGCGGGAACCCTCGACACGCCACAGAGTATGCCAAGCCAAGGGGCGGCCTCTTGACCTCTATCAAGGTGGTGTTTCGGAAAAGCGTTTCGACGCTGCTCGGACGTCGTTCAGCTGTGCGAGGCGCATGCGGATAAGATGGTGTATTACGCTGGGGCAGATTGATCTGAGACTCTCTCCGAGGGTCCTGATCGTGGGCACGTGATTGCGGCAAATCGACTCATGCTTGTGTGATCGAATTGCTTACAACAAAACGCTCGGCTACGGTCAGGAAACAACTAATGCTGCAATAGCCCCCGGGAAGTGAAGCAACCCGCCTATGAGAGTCCTACAAAGAGCCTTGGCGCTGACAGCACTGCTTTTCGGTCTGGTTACGATCTTCGCGGGCATGCGCGTCCTTTTCGGTGCGTCACCTGGATACAGCGTGTTTTGGCCGCTGCTGGTCTACAACACAATGATGGGGGTGGGGTATTCATTAACCGGCATCATGGGATGGCGTGACATCGAGAAAGGCAAGTACGCGGCAGCTATCATCTTCGTTTTCAATCTGCTCGTGCTGGGAGGTATTGCCTACCTTTACGTCGCGGGAAGTCTTGTCGCTCTTGAGAGCCTTCTCGCCATGATACTCAGAACCGTCGTGTGGCTTGCCCTGTTTCTGGGCTTCGCCTGGCTGGTTCGCCGAAAGACGCTATCTGATTAGCGACCAGCTTGCAGATGCTGAACAGTGCTTTCCGCCGCTAAGGAGCCGTCTCTTGACCTTCATCATGGTGGTATTTCGGTGAAGCGGACTACGCTTTAGCGAAGTTCATCGTCGTACCCCATGATGCGGCGTCCTGAGGAGGTGGCCGATGCGCCTGTCCCCGACCCTGCCCGATTACGACGCTGCCCGAACATCGTTCTGCTGGAGCGAGGTGCGCGCTCAGCTCAGCGACATGCCAGACGGTGGCATCAACATCGCCCATGCGGCCCTGGACCGCCACCTCGACACCCCAACCGCAGATCAGGCCGCGATCCGCTTCCT
>SKVX01000565.1 GCA_007129225.1 Halomonas sp. | reverse complement strand
GCCAGTTGCGACCAGCGCGGGTCGAAGCGCCGATAGGCCTCCGAGAGCGACAGGAACACATAGGGCAGCACGAACAGCAGGTGGCCGAAGATCACCAGCGCATGCTGCGGGCGGGTGCCCATTGACTCCATCACCACCACCAGGCCGAACAGGAAGGCGATCTGCGGCACGATCAGCGGGAGATAGAGAAGCCCCAGCGCCGATACCAGTCGGCCCTGAGCCGGATGACGACCGGTGCGCTGCTCGTTCTCCAGCGCCGCCAGCGCCAGGGCCAGGGCGATCAGCGTGGCGGCAGTGGCAATGATAATGGTCGAGAGCACCGGCCCCGAGAGGTTGGGCAGCGCGCGCAGCCAGTGGCTGGTGGTGAACCCCTGGGGCAGGGTGTCGGGGAAGCGCCAGAAGCCGGCAACCGAGTTGAGCGCCAGGCTGGCGATCCCCACGAAGGCGGTAAGGGTGGCCAGCAGGATCAGCCCCTTGCCGGCCAGGCGCAGCGACAGCTCGCCGCGCCGGCGTCCACCGCGGGCGACCCAGTGGCTCCCCAGTTGGGAAACCAGGCACTCGAGGCACCACCAGGTCGCCAATGCCGCCGCGGTGACCCCCAACTGCAGCACCGCCCCCGCCGAGGCCATGAAACGGCGGGCGAGGTCGGGGTCGTGGAACCATGTGAGGATCGACACCGACAGCGTCGGCGGCAGGGTGGGGCCGAGGATCAGCGCCACGTCCACCACCGAGGTGGCGTAGGCGATCACCGCGTAGACCGGCAGGCGGATCAGCGGATAGAGGGCCGGCGCCACCACCTTGAGCCAGGCAATGGTCGGCCGGTAGCCCAGCGAGCGGGCCATGGCCACGCACCGGTCCGGGTCGAGCTGGGGCAGGGCGGCCAGGCTCATCAGCAGCAGGAAAGGGATCTCCTTGATGACCAGCCCGGCCATCAGCGACAGCCCCCAGGGGTCCTGGACGATCAGCAGATCCGGGGGGCGCTCCCAGCCGGTCAGCCCCGGTGATACCAGACGTGAGACCAGGCCCGATGGCGCAATCAGAAAAGCCAGTCCGAAGGCTGCAGCAGCGTGGGGAATCGACAGCAGTGGCGAGACCATGCGCCGAATCCAGCGGTCCAGCCGGCTGCCCGAGGTGCCGGCCAGAAACAGCAGAACCACGGTGAGCGAGATCAGGGTCGTCACCAGGCCGCTGGAAAAGCTGACCGCTACCGAGCGTGCCAGGCCGGGTTGGGCGAACAGCTCCCGCCAGGGGGTGAGGCTGAACGAGGTACCACCCAGCGCCGGCAGGTAGCCGAAGGCAGGCAGGACTGCCATGGCCAGTCCGGCCAGGATGGGGCCCACCAGCAGAGTGACGATCAGCAGCGGAGCGAGGCGCAGTATCATCGCGATACTGTCCCTGGTCGCTGTCGCTCACGGGACGATGATGGCCTGACGATTCGTGTCACTGACATCAGTTGCGGACGTAACGGGCCTGCCAGGCGTCGGCCAAGGCGTCGATCCAGCTCGGATGGGGCTGGCCGAGCACCGTGCCCAGTTCGTCCGGCGCCAGCGTGGCGATGCCCAGATCGATGTCCTGGAAACGGGCGCGGTCCTCCTCGCTCAGGGTGTCCAGGGAAAGCACGGTATTGCTGCCCCATACCACCGGGTCCTGCTTTTCCGCCTGGGCCTCGGGGGAGAGCAGGTAGTCGGCGACCACCATGGCGCCGGCCTTGTGCTGGGCATTGTAGGGAATCGCCAGGAAGCTCATGTTGCCAATCATGCCGTGGTCATGCACATAGCTGCGCACGCTGTCGGGCAGCTCGAAGTTGGCGATGGCGCCGGACGCCTCGGTGGTGCTGAAGGAGAGGGCGATGCTGATCTCACCGTCGCCCATCAGCCGGCGCAGCTCCGAGCTGTTGGCCGGGAAGGCGCGACCGCTGCGCCACAGGTGTAGGTGAAGTTCATCGAGGAATGCCCACAGCGGGGCCGAAACCTCGTCGAAGTCCTCTTCCTGCATGGGTTCGTAAAGGATGTCGGTGTCCTCTGCCAGCTCCAGCAGCGCCTGTGTAATGAAGGCATTGCCGAGAAAGTTGGGTACCCGGGCGTAAGTGAAGTCGCCTGGGTTCTCACGGGCCCAGTCGAGGAGCTCGGGCATGGAGCGCGGGTGCTCGTCGACCAGGGCCGTATCGTAATAGAACACCACCTGGGAGCTACTCCAGGGCGATTCCAGGCCGTCCACCGGGATCGTCCAGTCGTAACGCACCGCCGGCGTGTTGTCCGGATCGGTCAGCGGATAGTGGGGTAGTTGCTCCGACCAGGGACCGAACAGCAGGTCATTGGCCTTCATCGTGGCGAAGTTCTCGCCGTTGATCCAGATCAGGTCGACGTTGCCGCGTTCATGGTTGCCGGCCTGCTTCTCGGCCAGCACCCGGGAGACCGCCTCGGCGGTGTCGCCAATCTTGACGTGTACCAGCTCGATGTCGTGCCGCTCGGCGACCTGGCGTGCCGACCACTGGATGTAGTCGTTGGTGCGCTCTTCGCCGGCCCAGGCGTACCAGTAGACGGTTTGCCCACGTGCCTCATCGAGCACGGACTCCCAGTCGCCGGGATCGGGGTCGGCATGCAGCGGGGCGGCGAGCAGCAGGGTAAGTGGCAAGGTGATAGCGAGCATACGGTTCAGCATTGGCAGATTCCTGATGCGGTGTTCGGTCAGTGGATGGTCGAAGGTAGCCTGGATTCCTTACAGCATTGACCTGATTTTCCTCTTCTTACGCATTCTCGCCGAGTCTCTGTAAGTAATCGCTCCTGGCTCCTACCAAAGAAGACCGCTGGCAAGCGGCGGTGCGACATGGCCCTTTGGGTCCAGAGAATGCAAACAACAACCAACGGCTTGATCGGAATTTCATCATGGAGGTAGATACCATGTCACAGCATGACGACAAGCGCCGCAGGCTGCTAGGGCGTCTCAGTCAACAGCTCGCCTATACGGCCCCGGTACTGGCGCTGATGGCTGGCGGCGCCGCGCTGCACGCCACGACGATCAATGCATCGACCGACTCAGGCTACGGGCCTGTTTCCGAAGAAACGCTGCTGCTGGCCAGCAACCATGCCCAAGGCGAGGCAGAAGCGGAAGGAGAGGCAGAAGCGGAGGGGGAGGCAGAAGCCGAAGCGGAGGGTGAAGGAGAAGCAGAAGCAGAAGCCGAAGCGGAGGGTGAAGCAGAAGCAGAAGCCGAAGCGGAGGGTGAAGCAGAGGCCGGTGATCGATCCGCGGTGGAGCGGCCCGAGGGCTATACCCCCGGGTATAGCGAAGATGGCGAGAACGACCCGGCGCTGCTGGCACTGGGCGAGGAGTTGTTCAACGACCCGAGCCTGAGCGGCACTGGCATGTCCTGCGCCACCTGCCATGCGGGCGACACGGGCTACCTGGAGACCTTCGAGCAACCCTACCCACACCGGGTGGCCATGGGAGAAAATCTCTACGGCATGGATCTCGTCCATGCCGATGAAATGGTCCAGATGTGCATGGTCAACCCCATGGCCGCCGAGGCACTGGGGTGGGAAAGCGAGGAGCTGGCGGCACTTTCGGCCTACGTTGTGGAAGTGCAGCGGCGCTATGCCGGCGAACCCCATAATCTCTGACACTGCCTGTCCCCGATACACCCTGTGTACCCGCCCGATGCCGTCACGCGGCATCGGGACCTTGTGTTCCGGCAAATGATGCCGCTTGACCCTGCGTTAACGTCTCCGCACTGCTAATCTGAATTCAGAAGTCACTGAAGTAGAAGATACCTGCTTCCTGTGGGGAGCTAGCTTTCTCTCGCAAGGACGCCACGCAAGGGATCGTCAACATGCGGATACGTCGGGTTGCCCTCGTTCATCGCTTTCTGCTGCTGGCCAGCCTGCTGTGCCTGGTTCTCGGCGGCGGTCTGCTGGCCTGGCAGACGCAGGCACAGGAGAGCGAACGGATCGCCCTGGTCATGACCATTGACGGTGCCATCGGCCCGGCTACCGGCGACTACTTCCAGCGCGGCCTGTCACGCGCCGTCGAACGCAATGCCGAGCTCGTCGTGGTACAGATGGACACCCCGGGTGGCCTGGACGCCACCATGCGCAGCATGATTCGCGCCATGCTCACGTCGCCGGTGCCCGTGGCCATGTATGTCTCGCCCAGTGGCTCCCGGGCCGCCAGTGCCGGCACCTACCTGCTTTACGGTAGCCATGTGGCCGCCATGGCACCGGCTACTCACCTCGGTTCGGCCACGCCGGTACAGATGGGCGGCGGCTTTCCCGGCCTGGACGAGCCGGACGATGAAAATGACCGTGGCGGATCGGGGAACGAAGACAACGAGGCCAACGGTGAGGCCAACGGCAACGACGAGGCGAACGGCGACGAGGCAGCCCCTGAAGAGGAGGAAACCGCCGATACGCGGCGCCGCGGCGAGACCGCCATGGAGCGCAAGGTGCTCGAGGATGCCGTCTACTACATTCGCGGTCTGGCCGAGCGTCATGGTCGCAATGCCGACTGGGCCGAGGAGGCGGTGCGTGAAGCGGTCAACCTGACGTCTCGCGAGGCGTTGGAGAAGAACGTGATCGATGTCCTGGCCACCGATATCGAGGATCTGCTGGCGCAGATCGACGGCCGCCAGGTGGTGATGGAGCACGACGAGCGCACGCTTGACACCTCGGATCTCGTCATCGAACGCTTCGACCCCGACTGGCGCACCCAGTTGCTGCAAGTGATCACCAACCCCAATGTCGCCTATTTCCTGATGATCATCGGTTTCTACGGGTTGATCTTCGAGCTGTCCAATCCCGGCAGCCTGGTGCCCGGCACCATCGGCATCATCTGCCTGCTGCTGGCGCTGTTCGCTTTCCAACTGCTGCCGATCAACTATGCGGGGCTGGCATTGATACTGGTGGGGCTGGCGCTGATCGTGGGCGAGGCGTTGATGCCCAGTTTCGGCATTCTGGGAATGGGCGGCATCGTCGCCTTCGTGATCGGATCGGTGATGCTGATGGATGCAGACAACCTGAGAATTTCGTTGCCGCTGATCGGCGGCATCGCGCTGGTGGCGGCGATCTTCATGCTGTGGACACTGACCCGCTTCATGGGACTGCGTCGACGGCCGGTCAGGACCGGTCATGAACAGCTGCTCGGCAGCCATGGGCGGGTGCTAAAGAGCTTCGAAGGGCGCGGCCATGTCCGTGTGAAGGGAGAGCGCTGGAACGCTCGCAGTGCCACTCCACTGCGCAAGGACCAGGTCGTCGAGGTAGTCGAGGTCGACGGGTTGACCCTGGTCGTGGAGCCAGTCGAAAACTGAATTGCTGTGATATCTGAACTGTTGAAATTGCTCATACAACTCAGCCTTAGCGATACCAAGGAGATGGACCATGCTGATTTCCTATCTCGTGCCAGTGGTACTGGTTCT
>SKVX01000250.1 GCA_007129225.1 Halomonas sp. | reverse complement strand
GGGTGATGCCGCGGGCATGGGCATAGGCCTCGGCATGGTGACCCGCCAGGCGGGCCGCGTAGAAGTCCTCGTTGAGGCTGTCGTCCAGCCAGCCCGCCAGCAGGTGAGCCAGGGCCGCTTGACGGGCATCCGAGTTGGCATCTGGATGCTGCAGGCTGATGCGCCATTCTGCCTTCGGCGTGTTGAAGGTGGCATCCGCCATGTACCACAAGGCGAGGCTTGGCTCATCCAGCAGCTGAGAGGGCCGCTCGTGCTGCTCGACGAGAAGCGTCAGGTCTTCGGCGATGAACGGGTTCGGCTCGGGCAGGGCCAGGCCGGCCAGGGGCTCCGCCGTGGTCGGGCCGGTGCCGCTGACGTCACGCCAGGGGGCATTGAACCAGGGTGATGTCTGCTCGCCCTCGACATCGGGGGCACTGTAGAGCCGCAGCAGCCGGTCGGGGCGAAGCTCGTCGAGATAGCGCTCGACCAGTTCCCGGTCGAAGCCGTCCATGCGATAGGCGGCATACTGCACGTCCTCCACCGGGAAGCGGGCCAGGTTCATGGCCAGGCGCATGGCGCCTTGCAGCGGTGAGCCATGCTGCTGGAAACGGAACTGCTGCTCGGCAAGCCTGGCCTGCTCGTCGTAGCGCCATTCGTCGAGGCCCGACGCTCGAATCTGATCGATGGCGGTGAACAGGGTGGCCTCGATCTCGTTGAGCCGCTCGGCACCGGCAGGCGTCAGGCTGATGCTGACGGTGAACAGGGCGTCGCGCTCGTCGCTGCGACCGACGCCCGCGGAGAGGCCGTCGGCCAGCCCGGCCTCGCGCAGTACCGCCAGCAGGCTGCCCTCCCCCTCGTGCCCCAGCAGGTGGGCCAGGTAGTCGGCGGGCTTGTGTGTGTAGTGCTGGATCGGGTCGGGGACCGGGAACATGAAGCGCACGTGGCGGCTGTCCCTGACCGACTGCATCTCCAGCTGCAGGGGCAGGTCCTTTTCGAGCACCAGCGGTTCCTCGATGACCGGGCGCTCCAGGCCCCGGTCGGCGATATCGGCGAAGCGCTTGGCGACCATCGTCTCGAGCTCGTCCAGCGAATGGGGTGCGACCAGGGCCAGGTGCATGACGTTGGCGTCGTAGTAGCGTTCGTAGAAATCGATCACCCGCTGGCGCAGCGATGCTTCTCCCTCGGGCGGGTCGAGCGTCTCGCGGCTGCCGACCGAGAACCCGACGGTGGGATTGTCGAGGTTGAGCACCTGGTTGAGCACGTCGATCTCGCGTCGCCCATCGTCGCGGATGCGGGCCATGTACTCCGAGTGCACGATGTTGCGTTCACTCTCCAGCTGGTCGGGATTGAACAGCGGCGTCAGAAAGAATTGGCTGAAGCGGTCCAGCGCCCCGGTCAGGGCCTCGGGCTCGATGTCGAAGAAGTAGTTGGTGTCCTGTGGCGCGGTGAAGGCGTTGTGACTGCCGCCGTGGCGACGGAGATAGCCCTGGTAGGCATCCGCTTGAGGAAAGGGCTCGGTGCCGAGGAACAGCATGTGCTCCACGAAGTGGGCCAGCCCGGCCATGTCGTCGGGGTCCTGGGCGCTACCGACACCCACGTTCATCGAGGCGGCCGCCCGGTCGGCGTCGGGGTCGCTTACCAGCAGGGCGGTGAGGCCGTTCTCCAGGGTCACTACCCGGTAGTCCCGCGTATCGTGAGGGCTGACCCGGGGGGTGACGACGTCATCGATCGCCGCCTCGGCGCTCTGCTCGGTTGGCTGTGCGGCGACGGCTGTGGACAAGAGCGCGCCGACAAGCAGCAGCCCGGCAAGCGGAACGGGCCAGGACCGTTGGTCCCGGCGGTAGATAGCAAGACTGGACATCATATCTCCTGGTCACTCCAGCGCAGCATGGGCCCGGTGGGATGCGCGCAGGCTGGATCCTGGTTCTTGGGATCGTTCACTCGTCTAGATACCGGAAAAGCGCCCAACAGTTCCCTTGGGGCGGGACGAAGCAGGGCCTTGGCTGTCGGAAGTGGCGTCTGCGGATCCAGCCAGCAGGCGGCATCCTCGGCGGCGATCAACGCCGGAAGCCTGTCGCTGAGTGGCGCCAGGGGGGCACCCGCCGGCACGGTAATCAGGGCCATGGAGTCGGCATGCTCGCTGAGACTGGTGTGATAGCGACACCAGAGTCCGGCCAGCAGCAGGGGGCCTCGGTCGATCCGGGTGACCAGGAAGGGTTGCTTGAAACGCGGTTGAGGCTTCCAGACGTAGACGCCGCCCACCGGGACCAGGCTGCGTCGCGCGGCGAAGGCTTCGTGGAACATGCGCCGCGACCCCAGCGACTCGGCGCGGGCGCAGTGGGGCGCGTGGTCGAGTACGGTCAGCCACGGCGGCGTCAGGCCCCAGAAGACCGGCGACAGCCGGGCGGCACCGCCTTCGAGGCGAATCTGCGAAACCGGCCGCCGCGGCGACAGGTTGGCCGCGGTGATCAGTGGGGCGTCATGGCACAGGTCCGGCAGCAGTCGAGCGAGATCGAGGGGGGGGATGAACAGTCGACCGGCCATGGTTTCTCCGCGAGTCGGGGCATTCAGGGTAGCCAAGTCGAACGGGGCTGAAAAGGGCTTGATGCGTTATGGTCGAAAACAGTGTTCGATGTGCGCTATCCTAAGTCACGCGAGGCATGGCAGCCGCCACGCCATGCTTACGAGTTGATCACCGCCCTGCGAGGAATTCATGGCCCGTCCCCGACAGCATGCGCCCGAGGCGCTACATGCCCAAGTCATGGCGGCAAGCGATGCCTGGCTGCAGGGCAATCCCGTGCATACGCTGTCGCTTCGCGCCCTGGCGCGTGAGGTCGGCTGTGCACCGAGCACCCTGCTCAAGCTCTACGGCAGCTTCGGCAACCTGCTGCAGCATGTGAACATCGAGACGTTGGCGCGACTGCGCACGGTCATCGAACCCTTGACCGAAGGTGCCTCTCCCGAGCGGCAGCTCAACGCCCTGGCACGTGCCTACTGGCAGTTTGCCCAGCGTGAACCCTATCGCTGGCAACTGCTGTTCGACTACCCGCTGGCCCAGGAGGGTGAGCTCGACCAGCGTCAGTCCGACATGATCGAGGCCCTTTTCCTGCGGGTCGAGGCGAGCCTTAAAGAGTACCAGCCGGCGCTGGGCGACCTGGAGGCGCGACGGCTGGGGCGCACCCTGTGGGGCAGCGTTCACGGCCTGGTGCAGCTTGGCCTCAATGAGAGGCTGGGCTACTGGCAGGGGCAGCAGCTCGAGGTCGGCGAGTTGCTCGACCAGCTGTTGGTCACCATCCTTGCCGGTCTCAGGAACAGGCCCGGTATCGCGTGAATCTGGCCTTCCTCGGGATCTTTGGCACCCTGATGGTGGCGGGTGCCTGGCGCGTCGCCCGCGCGCCACGACCGATCATTCGGCGACTGATCTATCTACTCATTCACTGCCTCTACCGCCTGCGCTTTCGTGGCCGGAGCTTCATACCGGCCACGGGGCCGGCGGTGGTGGTCTGCAATCACGTCAGCTTCATGGATGCGCTGGTGGTCGGCGGGGCCAGTCCCAGGCCGCTGCGCTTCCTCATGGACCGGCCGATCTATGACTCGCCCTGGCTAAACTGGCTGTTCCGCCTGGTGGGGGCGATACCGGTGGACTCCGATCGGCATGATCCCGGCGGCGTGCGTCGCGCGCTGGAGGAGGTTAGCCGGGCGCTGCGCAACGGCGAAGTCGTGATGTTGTTTCCCGAAGGTCGACTGACACCAAATGGTGAGGTGCACCCCTTTCGCCGTGGGCTGGAGACGATCCTGGCACGGGACCCGGTGCCGGTGATTCCGGCGGCTCTGGCGGGGCTATGGGGATCCTGGACCTCCCACTGTGATGGGCCCGCCCTATCGAAGCGCCCCCGGCGCTTCCGTGCCCGCGTGGCGCTCTATTTCGGGGAGCCGGTGCCACCTCGCCTGGCTCGGCGCGACAGGATGGAGGCCCGGGTGAGGGCGCTCAAGGCCGAAGCCGATGGCTGGGCCTGCCCTGTCAATAAGCGGTAATTTCCCGGGCGAGCAAGGATCACTCCTGGCGTCGTCGGGTTGTCCGGGGGGGCTGCGGCCAGCAGCGTGCCGCGGTGATCAGGTTGTCGCGCACGTCGAGTATCTCCATGCGGATGATACCGATCTGCAGGCAGGCGGGACCGTCGGGAAAGGATTCGAGATGCTCCAGGATCAGGCCGTTCAAGGTCTTGGGCCCGTCGGTGGGCAGCTGCCAGCCCAGCATCCGGTTGATGTCGCGAATGTTGGCCGTGCCGTCGATGACGTGGCTGCCGTCATCCTGGCGATGGATGTCCTGGTCCTGGCCCGCCACGTCGGTGGTGAATTCGCCGACGATCTCCTCGAGGATGTCCTCCAGCGTCACCAGCCCTTCCACGTCGCCATACTCGTCCACCACGATGCCGATCCGTCGTTTCTGCTTCTGGAAGTTGAGCAACTGAGTGTGCAGTGGGGTCGATTCGGGAATGAAGTAGGGTTCCCGCGCTTCCTGGACGATGGAGGCCTTGGTCACCTCGTCCCGGGACAGGAAGCGCGCGGCGTTGCGCAGGTGCAGCATGCCGATGATGTTGTTGATGTCGCCCTTGTAGATGGGCAGGCGCGTGTGCTGGCTGGTGCGGATCTGGGTCAGGATTGCCGGAAGGTCGTCGTCCAGGTCGATCCCCACCACCTCGTGGCGCGGCACCATGATGTCGTTCACCGTCACGTTCTCCAGGTCGAGAATTGACAGCAGCATGGCCTGGTGGCGGTGGGGGATCAGGGTCCCTGCTTCGTGCACGATGGTGCGCAGTTCGTCCCGGGTCAGGTTGTCACCGCCACCCTCGATGCTCTTGACCCCCAATAGCTTGAGCAAGCTGTTGGAAATGACGTTGACCAGCCACACCAGCGGGTAGAGCAGCTTGAGCAGGGGCTCCAGGGCACGTGACGCGGGGTAGGCGATGCGTTCCGGCTTCACCGCGGCGTAGGTCTTGGGTGTGACTTCGGCAAAGATCAGTATGGTGATGGTGAGCAGCGTGGTGGCAACGGCAGGGCCGGTGACTTCCCCAAAGTAGTGGATGGCGATGATGGTGGCGATGGAGGCCGCCAGGTTGTTGACGAAGTTGTTGCCGATCAGGATTACGCCGATGAGTCGATCCGGGCGAGCCAGCAGGCGCATCACGCGGCGGGCGCGACTGTCACCGCTATTGGCCTGGTGGTTCAGCCGATAGCGGTTGATCGACATCATGCCGGTCTCTGAACTGGAGAAGAAGGCAGAAAGACAGACGAGTAGGAAAAGCAGGCCGAACAGCAATCCCAAAGGGAAGTCGTCGCTCAAGTCGAAGGGTCCTCGCTGGCGTGTCAGCCACGTTTTTAGTGATTCGGCCCGTCAGTGTCAAGGCGACTTCCGCCTGCCAGGCGATTAAGTGCGTTGAAGAATGACCTCCAGCACGAACTT
>SKVX01000538.1 GCA_007129225.1 Halomonas sp. | reverse complement strand
CGGGTCGCCTTCTGGGTGGCACCCAATATCGAGTACTACGAGCTCGATCCGCCCCAGAACCCGCAGCGCAAGCCGTGGCCGACGCCGCATCCCTCGGTGCCCGGCTACAGCATCCGCGACTATGGCAACCGGGTCGGCCACCAGCGCCAGATGGCGCTGCTCGACAAGTACGGCATTCGCGGTTCGGTATCGCTGTCGGTGGCGCTGTGCGAGCACCATCCCGAGATCATCGAGATGTGCCGTGAGCGTGACTGGGAGTTCTTCAGCCACGGCATCTACAACACCCGCTACACCTATGGCCTGAGTGAGGCCCAGGAGCGGGAGATGATCCGCGACGGCATCGAGACGATCCACCGCCACACCGGGCAGAAGTGTGCCGGCTACCTGGCCCCGGCGCTCTCTCATTCGGAGCAGACTCTGGACCTGTTCGCCGAGGAGGGCCAGGCGTTGTTCGGCGACGAGGCGGGCTTCTATACCTGTGACCTGTTCCACGACGACCAGCCCACGCCGATCCGGCTGCGTTCCGGGCGCCGCTTCGTCTCCATGCCCTACTCGCTGGAGATGAACGACACCATTGTCTATGCGGTTAACAAGGTAGAGCCGCGCCATTACCTGACCATGCTCAAGCGCCACTTCGACCGGCTCTACGCCGAAGGGGCCGAGTCGGGCACGGTGATGTGCATTCCCACCCACAACTACCAGGTCAGTTGTCCGCACCGCATCAAGGCCTTCGAGGAGGCGCTGGAGTACATCACCGGCCACAGCGACGTCTGGGTCGCGACCGGCCGGGAGATCGCCAGCCACTATCTCGCCCACCACTACGACGATGCCCTGCGCGACATCGAAACCAAGTCCGCCACGGCCAGGAGGCGCTGAGCCATGTCCTCGACAACGTCGTCTCTCGACAAGGATTACCTGACCTACCCCTGGCGCCGCCACGGCTACGACCATGACCGCTATGCCTGGTCGATGCTGGCCGAGCGGCCGCCGGTACGATGGCCCGGCGGCAAGACCCTGGCGGTATGGATCAACGTGTCGCTGCAGTTCTACCCGCTCAACCAGCGCGGCGTGCCCTTCAAGGTGCCCAACGGCATGACCATGCCCTATCCGGACCTGCGCCACTATTCGCTGCGCGACTATGGCAACCGGGTGGGCATCTACCGCCTGCTGTCGGCCTTCGAGACCCATGGCATCCGTCCCACCTGGGCGATCAATGCCCAGCTCGCCGAGCAGACACCGTACCTGTTGGAGCGCCTCAAGGCTTACGGTGGCGAGTTCCTCTGCCACGGCTGGAACATGGACCACCTGCACCACGGCGGCCAGGATCGCGATGAGGAGGCCGAGATCGTGCGGCGCTCGGTCGAGACGCTGCGCGAGCTGACCGGGCAGCCCATCCGTGGCTGGCTGAGCCCGGCCCGTTCACAGAGCTGGAACACGCCGGAGCTGCTGGCCGAGAACGGCATCGCCTACTGCGCCGACTGGGTCAACGACGACATGCCCTATGCCTTCGCCACGGACAGCGGGCCGCTGGCGATGATGCCCCTGTCTACCGAGATCGAGGATCAGTTCGTGATGTGCCAGAACCTCCATTCGGAAGACAGCTGGGTCGAGCAGGTCAAGGATGCCTTCGATTTCCTCCTGCAGGAGTCCAGGGAGCAAGGGGGGCGGATTCTGTCGCTCAGCCTGCATCCCTGGCTGGTGGGCCAGCCCCATCGTATCGGCTGCCTGGAGGAGGTGCTGGCCTATATCTCCAACCATGACGAGGTATGGCAGGCGCCGGCCGGAGACATTCTCGACGCCTGCCACAAGCAGGATGACGGCAACGACTGAGGAGCGACGCCATGGCGATCGTGGCTTTTGGCAGTGGTAACGAGTTCGAGGTACAGGTGCCGCTGGTGATAGTCGGCGCAGGGGCATGCGGCCTGGTGGCGGCCCTAGCCGCCAAGCAATTCGGCATTGATGCCGTGGTCCTGGAGCGCGATGCGATGCCCCGGGGCAGCACGTCCATGTCCCAGGGCTTCATTCCGGCGGCGGGAACGCGTTTTCAGGAAGAGAGGGGGGTGAAGGACAGCGCCGAGCTGATGGCCGAGGACATCCAGCGGAAGAACGGCTACCAGGCGGACCCGGACATTGTTCGCGCGCTCTCGGAGGCTTCTGCCGGCGTGGTGGAGTGGCTTGCCGATGTCCACGGCGTCCCCTTCGACCTGGTGGAGGGCTTTCTCTATCCGGGCCACCGACGCACACGGATGCACGCCACGCCGCGGCGAACCGGCGAGGAGCTGATGGGCAGTCTGCTCAATGCGGTGGAGGCCGCAGGTATCGATGTGCTTACCGAGGCCCGGGTGGTGGACCTGCACGTGGATGATGCCGGCAGGGTGCTCGGCGTCAACCTGGAGCGACCCGATGGCAGCCGGGAGTCCATCGGCTGCGACGCCCTGATCCTGGCGTGTAACGGCTACGGGGGGAATCCGGAGCTGGTGGAGCGCCACCTGCCGGCCCTCAAGGATGCCCTCTACTATGGCCATGAGGGCAACCAGGGTGATGCTCTGCTGTGGGGCGAGGGCATGGGGGCGAGCCTCAAGGACCTGGGGGCCTGCCAGGGGCATGGCTCCCTGGCGATGCCGCACCAGACCCTGATCACCTGGGCGGTGATGATGCGTGGCGGGGTGCAGGTCAACAGCGAGGGGCGGCGTTTCTCCAACGAGCATGGCGGCTATTCGGAGCAGGCGGCCAAGGTGCTGGCCCAGCCGGGGGGGATCGCCTGGAACCTGTTCGACCGGCGGATCCATCAGGCTGCGCTGGAGTTTGAGGACTACCGCAACGCCCATATCGCGGGTGCGGTACGCACTTTCGACACCCTGGAGGACATGGCCATCGGGCTTGGCCTTCCGCAGGAGGCCCTGCTGGACACCTTCGCCGAGATGCATGCCCTGGCCGAGAGTGGCGAGGCCGATGGCTTCGGGCGCTGCTTCAGTCTCGAGGATCTCCTGTCAGCGCCATATCACGCCATCAAGGTCACCGGTGCGCTGTTCCACACCCAGGGCGGGCTCGAGGTGACATCCCAGGCGCGGGTGCTGCGCCAGGACGGCTCGGTCTTCCCCAACCTGTTCGCCGCCGGTGGTGCGGCTCGCGGGGTCTCAGGCTCGGGGGACAGCGGCTATCTCTCCGGCAACGGCCTGCTGAGTGCGGTGGTGTTGGGCGCCATTGCCGGCCGCGAGGCCGCCCGGGAGCTGGGCTGCGACTCGGCTGCCTGAGACAGAGCCTTTCCTTCCTAACCCGAGGCGTCGGGTAGCACCAGCTCCCGCGCCTCGCCCATCAGCAGTGCCCGGTTGGCCTCAAGCGCCTCGCGCAGGTAGTCCCACAGCAGCCTGACCCGTGCCAGGCGGCGTTGCTCCTGGCGGGCGGTGATCCAGAACTGGCGCATGATCTCCACTTCGTCGTCCAGCACGCTGTGAAGCGTGTCGCCGGTCTCGGCCATGAAGCAGGGCAGCACGGCGAGCCCCGCTCCCTGCAGGGCGGCCGCGTGCTGGGTGGTGACGCTGGTGCTGCGGATCGAGAAGTGCGGGCCCGGCTGGCCCACCACGGCGGGGTCGAGCAGCGGTTCGAGGTAACTAAGCTGCTCGCTGAAGATCAGGTCGTCCACATAGCCGATCAGCCGGTGGCGACCCAGTTCGGACAGGTGCTGCGGCGTGCCGTGTCGCGTCAGGTAGGCGCGGCTGGCATAGAGGCGCAGGCGATAGTCGCAGAGCCGGGAGATCACCATGCCGGGGCTGACCGGCCGCTCCACGGTGATGGCGAGGTCGGCTTCGTGGCGGCTGAGGTTCACGACCCGGGGCAGGGCCAGCAGATCCAGGGTGATACCGGGATGGCGTTCGCAGAAGGCGGAGAGCAGGGGTGCGATGACCCAGGTGCCGAAGCCTTCGGTGACCCCCAGGCGAATCTGGCCGCTGAGCTGGTGATTCTTGTCGGTGAGGCTTTCGCCGGCCTCGAAGGCGTGGCGCGCCATTTCCTCCGCGTGGGCCAGTAATTGCTGGCCGGCCTCGGTCAGATGATAGCCATGGGTGCTACGCTCGAAGAGCTGGGTGTTGAGTTTCTGCTCGAAACGCCGGGTGCGCCGTGACAGGGTGGAGTGGTCCACCCCCAGGCGACGCGCGGCATCGGTGAGGCGCTCGCTGCGGGCAACCTCCAGAAAGATCTGTATGTCCTGCCAGTCGAGCATGAGGCCTCTCGGGTCGCTGCGTGGTTGTGCATGAATGCACAAGCAATGTGCCCGAGTGCCCGTTGTCAGGCAATCCGACCTCTGGCTAGACTCATGGGCATTCCATTTCGTGTATTTATACACATAAAGTCTAATCTCTGCCTTGCAACGACACGCACATCACAACGCTAAGCAGACGACGCAAGCAGATCAAGAAAGCAGACAAGAGAGAGGAGCACGCACCATGTCCGTTCGCGAGATTCCGATGTATATCGACGGCAAGCCCGTCCCGTCCAACAGCCAGGAGTGGCGCGACGTGGTCAACCCGGCGACCCAGGAGGTGGTGGCGCGGGTCCCGTTCTGCTCCGCCGAGGAGGTCGACAGCGCCGTTGCAAGCGCCAAGGAAGCCTTCAAGACCTGGCGCAAGGTGCCCCTGGGCAAGCGCATGCGCATCATGCTCAAGCTGCAGGCGCTGGTGCGCGATAACACCGCCGAGCTGGCCGCCCTGATCACCGAGGAGCACGGCAAGACGCTACCCGACGCCGAGGGCGAGGTGGGTCGTGGCCTGGAAGTGATCGAGCACGCCTGTTCGATCACCTCGCTGCAGCTGGGTGAGCTGGCCGAAAATGCCGGCAGCGAGATCGACGTCTACACCCTCAACCAGCCGCTGGGCGTGGGCGCAGGCATCACCGCCTTCAACTTCCCGATCATGCTGCCCTGCTTCATGTTCCCGCTGGCCATCGCCACCGGCAACACCTTCGTGCTCAAGCCCTCCGAGCAGGATCCGAGCTCCACCATGCGCCTGGTCGAGCTGGCCCACGAAGCGGGCGTGCCGGCCGGCGTGCTAAATGTGGTCCACGGCGGCCCGGACGTGGCCAACCAGATCGCCGACCATGCCGACATCAAGGCGCTCTCCTTCATCGGCTCCTCCCATGTCGGGTCGCTGCTCTACGACCGCGCCGCCAAGGCCGGCAAGCGCATGCAGGCGATGATGGGTGCCAAGAACCACTGCGTCGTGATGCCGGACGCCAACCGCAGCCAGGCGATCAACAACCTGCTGGGCTCCGCCTTCGGCGCCGCCGGCCAGCGCTGCATGGCCAACTCCGTGGTGGTGCTGGTGGGCGAGGCCAAGGCGTGGATCGACGACATCGTCGACGGCGCCCGCAACATGAAGGTCGGCCCCGGCACCCAGCGTGATGCCGACCTCGGGCCGCTGGTCTCCCCGGCCGCCCGTGAGCGGGTGATTCGCCT
>SKVX01000553.1 GCA_007129225.1 Halomonas sp. | reverse complement strand
GACTGGAACAGTTGGTGGAGCGGCTGGAGTCCGGCGACCTGTCGCTGGAGGGTTCGCTTGCCGCCTTCGAGCAGGGTGTGCGCCTGACCCGCGATGCCCAGCGTCGCCTGGACGAGGCCGAACTACGGGTGCGCACCCTGGTCGAGGGCCCCAATGGCGGCGTCGACTTCGACAGCTTCAGTACACCTTCCGGAGAGGATGGCGATAGTGAGCGCTGACGCTTTCCTGGCGGGCCTGGCTGCCGACCGTGCTCGGGTGGATTGCTACCTGGCGCGTGCCTTCGATGCACGCCTGGCGCCAGCGCCCCGCCTGGAAGAGGCCATGCGCCACGGGCTGCTGGTGGGTGGCAAGCGGCTGCGGCCCGTGCTGGTCTACCTGGCCGGCCGCGCCCTGGGCGCCACCGACGACGACCTGGACCCTTCGGCTGCCGCGGTGGAGCTGGTACACGCCTACTCCCTGGTGCACGACGACCTGCCCGCCATGGACGACGACGACCTGCGCCGCGGCCAGCCCACGGTCCATCGCGCCTTTGACGAGGCCACGGCGATACTCGCCGGCGATGCCCTGCAGACCCTCGCCTTCGAGGTACTGGCCAGTGCCGCCCATCCTCGGCTGCCGGCGCTGATGCTGACCCTGGCCCAGGCTGCCGGCCGGGACGGGATGGTGGGCGGTCAGGCGCTGGACCTGGCGGCGGTTGGCGGCCACCCTGACGTCGAGGCCCTGGCCACCATGCATGCCCACAAGACCGGCGCGCTGATTCGTGCCGCGGTGCGCATGGGGGCGCTGACGGCGGTGGTCGAGAGCGACCCCCGGGTGGCGGCGCTGGAGCGTTATGCGAAGGCCCTTGGCCTGGCCTTCCAGATACATGATGACGTCCTCGATGTGACCGGTGATACCCGCACACTGGGCAAGGCCTCCGGCGCCGATGCGGCCCGCGACAAGCCGACCTACCCGGCGTTGCTGGGACTGGATGGCGCGCGGGCGCGGGCCTTCGAACTCACCGAGGAGGCGCTGGCGGCTCTGGGGCCGCTGGGCGAGGCGAGTGCACCGCTGGCCGAGCTGGCCCGCTACATGATCGAACGAGACCACTGAGGAGGCGTTGAAAGCGGTGATTCAGCGATTCCCTGACAGACAGAAGCCTACATGAAGCTTTACGACGAAATTCCCGGCGAGCGCCCGGTGACACCGCTGCTCGACACGCTGGATACTCCGGCGGCGCTGCGGGCGATGAACGCCGGCCAGCTGGCACAACTGGCCGATGAGCTGCGTGCCTACCTGCTCTACAGCGTCGGGGTTTCCGGTGGCCATTTCGGTGCCGGCCTTGGCGTGGTGGAGCTCACCGTGGCGCTGCATCACGCCCTGGAGACACCCCACGACCGGCTGGTGTGGGACGTGGGTCACCAGGCCTACCCGCACAAGATCCTCACCGGCCGGCGCGAGGCCATGGCCAGTATTCGCCAGTACGGCGGCCTGGCCGCCTTCCCTCGCCGTGCCGAGTCGAAATACGACACCTTCGGCGTGGGCCACTCCAGCACCTCGATCTCGGCGGCGCTTGGCATGGCCCTGGCGGCCCGCGCTCGCGGCGAGAAGCGGCGTGTCTGTGCGGTGATCGGCGATGGCGCTCTTACCGCAGGCATGGCCTTCGAGGCCCTGGCCCATGCCGGCCATGTGGACGCCAACCTGCTGGTGGTACTCAACGACAATGAGATGTCGATCTCCGAGAACGTCGGTGGCATCGCCAGCTACCTGGCAGGGATACTTTCCAGCAAGCCTTACCTGGTCATGCGCGAGGAGGGCAAGAAGGTGCTCTCGCACCTGCCGGGGGCGCTGGAGCTGGCCCGACGCACCGAAGAGCACATGAAGGGCATGGTCAGCCCGGCCACGCTGTTCGAGGAGATGGGCTTCAACTACATAGGCCCCCTGGACGGCCACGACCTGCCCACCCTGGTCCAGACCCTGCGCAACATCCGTGACCTGGAGGGTCCTCAGTTCCTCCACGTCAAGACGCGCAAGGGCCGCGGCTTCCTGCCCGGCGAGGCCGACCCCATCGGGTACCATGCCATCACAAAGCTGGAAAAGAGCGAGCTGGAAAAGAGTGGTGCCGTATCGAGCAAACCCGCTGCACCGACCAAGAAAAAATCGCCCAAGTACTGCAACGTCTTCGGCGACTGGCTGTGTGACATGGCGTCCAGTGATCCTCGCCTGATCGGGATCACCCCGGCGATGCGCGAAGGCTCCGACCTGGTGCGCTTCTCGAAGGAGTACCCCGAGCGCTACTACGATGTGGCCATCGCCGAGCAGCATGCGGTGACCCTGGCCGCCGGCATGGCCTGCGAGGCCATGAAGCCGGTGGTGGCGATCTACTCGACCTTCCTGCAGCGGGGCTACGACCAGCTGATCCACGACGTGGCGGTGCAGGGGCTCGACGTCACCTTCGCCATCGACCGGGCCGGCCTGGTCGGAGAGGACGGCCCCACCCACCACGGCAGCATGGATCTCTCCTACCTGCGCTGCGTGCCCGGCATGGTGGTGCTTGCCCCGGCCGACGAGGCCGAGTGCCGCGCCATGCTCAGCGCCGCCTATCACTACCCCGGCCCCGCCGCGGTGCGCTATCCCCGTGGCAGCGGCCCCGGCGTGGCGATTCCGGCGAGCCTGGCGCCGCTGGAGATCGGCAAGGCGGAGCATCGCCGCGAGGCGGGTAGCGACGGTAGCCGTGTCGCACTACTGGCCTTCGGTAGCCTCAATGGCCCCGCGGCCGCGGTGGCCGACGCCCTGGACGCCACCCATATCAACATGCGCTCGATCAAACCGCTGGACCGGGAGGCCATCCTGACCGCCGCCGCCGAGCACGACCTGCTGGTCACCCTGGAAGAAAACGTCGTGGCGGGCGGTGCCGGCAGTGCCGTCAATGAGCTGCTGGCCGCCGAAGGCGTGCAAGTCGAACTCCTCAACCTCGGCCTTCCCGACGCCTTTGTCGAACACGGCAAGCCGGCAGAGCTGCTGGCCGAGTGCGGGCTGGATGCACCGGGTATCGAAGCGGCGATTCGTGCGCGTCTCGGCTAATCGAGCCCAACCATACTGCTTACCAAGCCGGCCTTATTGGCCGGTTTTTTATTGAATTAACGTTGAATAATGATGGTTGAGCGGTGAGCAATAAAAGCTCGCAAATGGTGCTCACCTATGTAAAGTTGGGTAATAAATATTAATGACTGCCTGGCTTTAAATGACTCCAAGCATGAAGCAGACCTATGGTCTGCAACGACGATTGTTGGAGGTAGCTTTAGCTCGCGACGAGCGGAGGTTGTCGTGGCCCGATGGGGGCAGCTTGCTACCGGCAGTTTCCGAGGACGGAGCGAAAGGCAGGAAACGACCGAGGCTGTGTGAAAACCCAAAAATCCGTGACCTGTTCCCGTTTCCGCTTGGCAGGCCACGCTCAGCAGCCAACAAGACGTCTCACAGCATTTCTGTCATGGCAACATACGCGGTTATTCAGAATATCGCTCTCTGAAAAATCTTCCCTGGAGAGCATCACAGGAGGCTACAGGCGTTACAGAGAGCGGCAGGCACACTATGCCCGCAGCGCCTGAATCAACCCTTTGGTGCCGAGGATATTCATGACGCGTTTCATATTGTAGGCCAACACGTGAAGGCTCATTTCCGTTCTGACGTTCTTGAGGCTCTTGGTCAGAAAGTGCGTCGCTCCCATCCAAGCCTTCAGCGTGCCAAACGGGTGCTCGACTGTCTGGCGTCTAAGACGCATCATTTCCGGCTTCTTGGCCAGTCTAGACTGCACCGCCTCAAGCACATCCTCATGCTCCCAGCGTTTGATACGCCGGTATTTTCCAGTTGTACATTGCCCTTTCCTCGTGCAGGTCGGGCAGGCTGAACTCCAGTAGCAGTGCAGCGTCTGTTCATTTTCGACGCTCTTGAAACGCCAGATCATTCGCTCTCCCGCAGGGCAGCGATATTCGTTGCTTTCGGGGATGAAGAGAAAGGCCTCTCTCGGAAACATTCCCTTGGCCTGGCTCGGTGAGGTGTTCGGTTTGGGGAGATAAGTGGTGATACCGGCCTTGTGGCACTCGAGAATCTCTTCTCCCTTAAAGTAACCGCGATCAGCCACGACGGTGAGATCTTTGATGCCGCTGGCACCACGCGCCTTCTTGGCCATCCGGGAAAGTTGACTGCGGTCACTACCAACGTTGGTGACCTCATGGGCGATGATCAAGTGATGCCGGTCATCCACAGCCGTCTGTACGTTATATCCCACTATCCCGGTACCTCGCGTCGTCATGGAGCGGGAATCAGGATCTGTCAACGAGACTTGCTGCTCAGGCGCCTTGGTTCTTTGTGTTTCAATGAGTTGCAGTTCCTGTACTTCTTCGATGAGGGCGGCGATCTTTTCCTTCAGCTTTGCTGTCTGCGCCTCTGTGACAGCGGGGTCGCCTTGGTCAGCTGAGTCGAGTTGGCGTAGGTAACGCTCGATGCTTTTATCGATTTCCTCTGCACGCCGCTTCATCTTGGCAAACGTATAGTTACGGTCTCGGTTGTTAACCGCCTTGAACTTGCTCCCGTCGATGGCAACGATCGCTTGTGAGAAGAGCCCCAGGCGCCGGCATAGTACGACAAAGTCTCGGCAGGTGGCGCGGATCGCCTTGCCGTTGTGCTTTCGAAAGTCGGCAATCGTCTTGAAGTCCGGCGCCTGGGGCTCTGTCAACCACATCAGCTCAACATTGCGCTGTGCCTCGCGCTCCAGGCGGCGGCTGGATTGGACACGATTGAGGTATCCGTAGAGATAGATTTTCAGGAGTACAGCGGGGTGATAGGCGGGTCGGCCGGTGGCCTGAGGATCGACTCCCTTGAAGCCGAGTTGTCGGAGATCGAGAGTCTCGACAAAGGCCTCGATGGCTCGGACCGGGTTGTCCTCTGAGACGAAATCATCCAGAAGCTCAGGGAACAACGTGGCTTGAGACCGGGACTCCCCTGAAACGAAACGCTTCATCGGCACCTCCACGAGCTGTCATGGGTAGAGTATAGCGGGAGCCACGTTTTCACACAGCCTCGGCCGATTCCTGCCACTGGGCTGAGGTTCTATCTCAGTGATGGAAGCAGAGGCGGCTGGTTTCCTTGCTTTCTGCGCCGCGCTATTGTTGTTGCTCTCTCCAAGGTTGGCAACACCGCGGTCGCGAGCTAAAGCTACCTCCAACAACGTTCTTTTCTTGTGTGGTGGTGAGTCATGGCCGCTTTATGCCATTGAGCCGATTTGCCAACTAGGTGGTGGGAACAAAGGCCGTTATTTTTCCCCTTTTTGGCACCGCTGTTGTTGGTATTCACCGGCAAGGCTAGCCTGAATATTGCACCAGTGTCGCGAGTTCGGCCTGGCGGGTGAGCAGGCCAGCTCTTCATGCTGGATGGCGCGAGAGTCGGTCACTTTGTGACCGATTTCCCGCCTT
>SKVX01000164.1 GCA_007129225.1 Halomonas sp. | reverse complement strand
TCAAGAGCTCAGAGCGAGAGGGCTCTAACAATGACTTGTAAAAAGGAGAGGCATCATGAAACGTATAACCGCAATGTCGGCAGGTATCATAACAGCAATGCTGGCGCTGGGCATGACCGGCCAGGCCTCCGCCATGCCGAATCATGGCCCTTTTACTCTGGCTGAGGGCAATACCCCGTCCCGGCTGTTCTCGGGAGTCGACCAGTACCGGCTTCAAGTAAACGGAACATCCAATGTCACCATCAAGAGTCGCGGCATGAATACCGGAGGTGGCGGCCACAAAGGCCTGACGGCCGTGCTGCGTGATGGTAACGGTAATATCGTGACCCAGACACGGCGTAACGGTGGAGACTTTACCATCAGCAGGCAGCTGAACCCGGGTGAGTACACGCTCGAAGTTCATCCCAATATGTTCGGAGGAGGGGCTGAGAGCACCAGCTATTATCAACTATCTACACATATACAATGATTGTCGTTACAGTTGGTCGCCGCCAGTCATGATGGCTGGCGGTGGCTTGATGTTTGGCTGTGTTATGTATGAAAGGTAGCGCAGAGAAAATAAAGAAGAGTGTAAGGTATGGCCGGTTTTACCTACGAAGTATCAAGAGCTTACATTGAGAGTGCTATGTCTGAAAAGGCTGAACTTCAAAAAATTTGATTAAAGGATCATTATCATGAAACGTGTAACTACCATCTCAGCAGCCCTGATGACAGCAATGTTCGCGCTGGGCATGACCAGTCAGGCCTCCGCCATGCCGAATACCTTCAACCTGGTGGAAGGCAACACCTCGTCGCGACTGTTCTCCGGTGTCGATCATTATCGGCTTCAGGTCAGCGATACATCAACCGTCACCATCAAGAGTCGCGGCATGAATACCGGAGGAGGTAACCACAGCGGACTGACAGCCGTGCTGCGTGATGGCAGCGGCGATGTCGTGACCCGGACCCGGAGAACCGGCGGAGACTTTGCCATCAACCGTCAGCTTAGCCCGGGAAACTATACGCTTGAAGTTCATGCCAACATGTTTGGAGGGCGGGCTGATACCAGCAACTTTTACCACCTGACGACGCAAACTCATTGACGCAGGACGCCATCGCCAGCCCGAGGGCTGGCGTGGTGCTTTCCATTGAGATCGAAGTACGTTGCTGACTGGGAAGGGGGCTGGAGAGAGAAACTGTAACCATGAGGGGGACGCCGTCATGTCGGATATGCTCGAAAGGTGTGGCTATAGCCTGAGCTGTTGGCTAACCAGGCCACGGCCATGGCACCAGGCCGAGGTTCGAATCGAACACGATGTAATGGCCAGCCTTCAGCCAGGAGATGTGCTGCTGGTCGAGGGGTCATCGCGCTTGAGTACGGTGGTCAAGTACCTGACACAGTCTACCTGGTCTCATGCGGCGCTCTTCGTGGGGTCGACGGCGTGCCCAAAGCGGGGCGGGGCGACTCGAGGTGAGTGTTTCATCGAGGCGGATCTTGCCGAGGGCGTCAGAATGGTGGGCTTCGAGGAATTCGAGGGGTATCCGCTTCGCATCTGTCGTCCCGTAGGATTGAACAGGGACGAAGTCGAGCGATTGGTCGCCTCGGTCTGTGGTCGAGTCGGCCAGCGCTATGACCTGCGTAACATCCTCGACCTGGCCCGTTACCTGTTGCCACTGCCGCCTGTGCCGGCCCCATGGCGCCGAAGGATGCTCAGCCTGGGTAGTGGTGATCCTACCCGCGCCATCTGTTCCACCTTGATCGCCCAGGCCTTCCAGTCGGTCAACTATCCGATTCTCCCCATTGCAGAGTGGCAGGATGATACCCGGCGATGCCACGGGTGTCGGCATAGGGTGCTGCAGCGTCGCCACTATAGCTTGTTCACTCCACGTGATTTCGATCTTTCCCCTTACTTCGAGATCGTCAAGCCAGTACTCGTGAATGGTTTCGATCACAGGCGACTGATCTGGCGCGAGACAACAGTCACGTGTCGAAAGCATGATTGGTCGGCTAGACGTGCCAATTGATCACAACTTGGCAGAGCCACTGACCGAAAGTCCCTTAGGTTTGCAAGTTTCAGTATCTGGGGGTGCGCCGTTCCCCGTTGATCCCCTCATGTAATGATGCGATCAAGGGGCAGGTGATATTTCCCTCCCGCTCATGGCACGCCTGCACCAGGTCGGCTAGTGTCCCCTCGATACGCTGGAGGCCGGCGATCTTCTCACGCACATCCCGCAGTTTATGCTCGGCCAGGGTGCTGGCCTCCTGGCAATGTGTGCCGTCCTCCAATCGCAACAACGGAAGTAACCTTATCTCAGTACCCCCTGTGGCCAAAGGAAAATATCGGTGCCCCCTACACCGCGGCGCCCCCGTAAGCGAATCGGGAGTCACCATGAAGAACCCCAAGACCCTGCTGCGTATGAGCGTGATAGGCACCGTCCTGGTGGCGCTGTGCTGCGTTACGCCGATCCTGGTGATCCTGTTCGGCACCATCGGCCTGGCGGCACTGACCGGCTATCTGGACGTTGTGCTGTTTCCTGCCCTGGCCTTCTTCATCGGCCTGACTCTCAATGCACTGTGGCATGAAAAGCGGCGCAAGAAGCAATACGACGCCTGTTGTGACCGCGGATCACCCCCTTCAAGGAATCCTCCTCATGAGTAATGAAAAGGCCTTGCATATCGCAGTGATCGGCAGCGGCGGGGCGGCCATGGCGGCCGCTCTGAAGGCGGCCGAACGCGGCGCCCGCATTACCCTGATCGAACGCGGTACCGTCGGTGGTACCTGCGTCAATACCGGCTGCGTGCCTTCCAAGATCATGATTTGCGCCGCGCATATTGCGCATCTGCGCAGGGAGAGCCCCTTTGACGAGGGGTTGAGTGCCCAGGCAGCGGTGGTGGATCGGGCGAAACTGCTTCAGCAACAGCAGGCGCGTGTCGAGGAGCTGCGTGATGCCAAGTACGAAAGAATACTTCGCGACCACACGGCCATCACGGTCCTCAACGGGGAAGCCCGGTTTGTCGATGCCCAGCATCTGACGGTCAAGCTGAATAAGGGCGGCGAGCAGAGTATCCGCTTTGATCGCGCCTTCATCGGCACTGGCGCCCGCCCGGCAGAACCGCCGGTGCCGGGGCTGACCGACACCCCCTACTTGACCTCCAACAGCGCCCTGGCCCTGGACACCCTTCCCGAGCGGCTGATTGTCATCGGTGCCTCGGTGGTGGCCCTGGAACTGGCCCAGGCCTTCGCCCGGCTGGGCAGCCGAGTCACGGTACTGGCCCGCAGCCGGGTTTTGTCCCAGGATGACCCGGCAGTGGGCGACGCAGTGGAGGCAGCGTTTCGCCGTGAGGGCATCGAGGTGCTCAAGCAGACCCAGGCCAGCAAAGTTACCCATGATGGCCAGCTGTTCACCCTGCAGACCAATGCCGGTACCCTGCAGGCGGAGCAATTGCTGGTGGCGAGTGGCCGCATACCCAACACCGAGGCCCTGAACCTGGCGAGTATCGGCTTGGAAACCATGCGTGGCGCGATTCCGGTGGATGAGCATCAGCAAACCACCGTACCGGGTCTCTATGCCGCCGGGGACTGCACCGATCAGCCGCAGTTTGTCTATGTGGCCGCTGCTGGGGGCAGCTGGGCCGCCGTGAACATGACCGGCGGTGAGGCTACTCTGGACCTCAGCGCCATGCCGGCGGTGATCTTCACCGACCCCCAGGTGGCCAGGGTCGGCTTGACGGAAGCCGAGGCCAGCGAGCAAGGCTTCAGCGTCGATACCCGCGTGCTCGACCTGGAAAACGTGCCGCGTGCGCTGGTGAATTTCGACACCGGTGGTTTCATCAAGGTGGTGGCCGAACGCGACTCGGGCCGGTTGCTGGGGGTGCAGGCGGTAGCAGGGGAAGCCGGTGAGTTGATCCAGACCGCGGTGATGGCGCTGCGGGCCCGCATGACCGTACACGACATCGCCAATGAGTTGTTTCCCTACCTGACCATGGTGGAAGGACTCAAGCTCTGCGCTCAGACATTTACCAAGGATGTGAAACGGTTATCCTGCTGTGCTGGATGAGCGATATTGCAGCTCTTATGACAGTAATTCTGGCCCTTGCCAGCCTTCAAGGCTGGCGATGGCTTGTCATTTCAAAGCAGATGACATTGCCGATAGGGAGAGGTCGCGATCAGGTGGGAGGGTGTCGACGTAGAGTTCTGCAGCGTCGCCACTATAGCTTGTTTACTCCCCGTGATTTCGATCTCTCCCATACTTCCGCATCGTTAAGCCAGCTATGGTGGGTGATTTCGATCACAGGAAACTGACCTGGCGCGAGTCAGTGGGGGCTTGTCGCAGGAATGATCGACGTGACTGGTAAAACGACCACTCGCTATCGTCATGGCGTTCAGCGGGGCACGTCTGGAAGGAGTCTCTGAGCGGGAGCGGCGCTGCACTCCGGGGGCTTTGGGAAGAAGAGGCAGCGGCAGATCCCCTCCGGCACTGGCCGGAGGGGGGAGGGCATCAGAAACGAGAGGCCATGCGGCGCTGTGTGAGCTCGGCATAGTCGGCGAGGATGGCGGCGGCCTCGGTCACCTGAACACGCTCTACGGGCTCTTCCTCGTTGTCTTCGTCGCGGGCATCGATAAGCTCTTCGAGGAGGTCGAGGCCCAGGGCGGCCCGGCGCTGGTTTTCCAGTGCCAACTGCTCGGCGTCCCGTGCCTCGACTTCCTGCTGCCGCTGCTCGCGATCTAGGCTCACGCTGGTATGCTCCTCTCGCAGGCGCCTAGCCATGTCTGCGCGCTGCTCCAGGAAGACGAAGTTGGGGTGGGTGTCGGCACGCTCCCGGTGACGAGAACGCAGTGTTTCCAGGTACTCCCAGGGCTCGCCGTAGTGACGGTACTGCACTTCTTGAACGGTATCCCACTCAAGCGCGTTGTCCAGGCTGCTTTCGCCGATTCGTTCGGGATCCACCAGGTTGGGGAACAGGATGTCCGGCTCGACGCCGCGGTGCTGTGTGCTCTCCCCGGAGATACGGTAGAACTTGGCCCGGGTAAGCTTGATCTGGCCATGGCTCAGGTCATTCAGCGTCTGCACGGTACCCTTGCCGAAGGTGGCATTGCCCAGTACCAGCCCGCGGCCGTAGTCCTGGATGGCGCCGGCAAATATTTCCGAAGCCGATGCCGAGAGTCGGTTGACCAGCACCGCCAACGGGCCGTCGTAGAGCGTGCCGGCTTCGGTATCGCCATAGAGGCTGATACGCCCACGGGCATCGCGTACCTGTACGGTGGGGCCGCGGTCGATGAACAAGCCGATCAACGAATTGGCTTCCTGAAGCGCGCCGCCGCCGTTGTTGCGCAGGTCGAGCATGATGCCATCGACACCCTCTTCCTTGAGCCGCTCGACTTCACGGGCGACATCACGGGTGGTGCTGCGGAACTCCTCCTCGCCGGCTTGCCAGGCATCGAAGTCGACATAGAAGGTGGGGATCTTGATAACGCCGATACGCTGGGTGC
>SKVX01000393.1 GCA_007129225.1 Halomonas sp. | reverse complement strand
TCGATGCGGTGCACCGGCACCTGGGGGAAGAGGGCGGCCAGGGTCTCTTCGGTACGCTCGGTGCCGCTGCCGAGCGGGCGAAGGTCGCCGCTGCCGCAGGCCGGGCAGGTGTCCGGAATCGGGCGGCGCTTGTCGCAGTGATGGCAGGCCAGCACGGGGGGCTGGCGATGCAGGGTCATGCGTGCATCGCAGTGGTCGCAGTCGGCCAGCCAGCCGCAGGCGTGGCAGGCCAGGGTGGGGGCGAAGCCACGTCGATTGATGAATACCAGGACTTGATGGCCGGCATCGAGGGTGCCGCGGATCGCCTCCATCACGGGAGGGATCAGGCCGCCCTGGCGGGGGCGGCCGCGAAGGTCGACCAGCTCCAGCCGGGCCGGGGCGTGGCGGCTGGCGCGCTGGGTCAGCCTCAGGTGGCGATAGGTACCGCTGCGGGCGTGGTGCAGGCTCTCCAGTGACGGGGTGGCGGTGCCCAGCACCAGCGGGATGCCATGGTGGTGGGCACGGGCCACGGCCAGGTCCCGGGCATGGTAGCGCAGCCCCTCCTGCTGCTTGAACGAGCCGTCGTGCTCCTCGTCGACGATGATCACGCCGGGGCGGGAGAGCGGCGTGAAAATGGCCGAACGCGTGCCGATGACGATGGGGGCCCGCCCGCTGGCGGCGGCTTCCCAGGCGTCCAGGCGCTCGTTGTCGGTCAACCCCGAATGGAGTGCGACCACCGGGACCTGGAAGCGCTGGCGGAAACGGGCCAGGGTCTGGGGGGTGAGGCCGATCTCGGGCACCAGCAATAGTGCCTGCCTGCCTCGGTTCACCACGGCTTCGATCAGTTGCAGGTAGACCTCGGTCTTGCCGCTGCCGGTGACCCCGTGGAGCAGGCAGGGATGAAAGTGGTCCAGGCGCTCGTGGATGGCCGCCAGGGCTGCCGCCTGCTCCCGTTTCAGCGGTAGAGACGGTTCGGCCAGCAGGTGGCCGCCGGCCGGCCGGGGGGAGGCCGTCAGTGGGGTCTCGTGGCGCTGGATCAGGCCCTTTGCCGCCAGGGCCAGCAGCTGCTCGCGGGTAAAGGACTGGGCCAGGATTGCCTGGGTCGGCAGGCCGTGAGGATGCTGGCGCAGCATGGCCAGCAACTCGGCCTGGCGGGGGGCGCGCTTGAGACGCTCGTCGTCCGGCTGCTCGCCACTGCCGATGGCCCGCCACTGCTCGCGCATGCGGCCCGCCAGGGGTCGGCCCTGACGCAACAGCACCGGCATGGCCTGATGCAGGGTGTCGCCCAGTGAGTGCTGGTAGTAGCGGGCGGTAAAGCGGCACAGCCAGAGCCAGTCAGCCGGCAGCGGGATTGCGTCCAGCCACTCCTCTACCGGCTTCAGCTTGGGCAGTGGCAGTTCGCTGTCGTGGCGGCAGCTCTCCACCACACCCACCACCTGGCGGCGACCGAAAGTCACTCGAACGCGAATGCCCGGCTGCCAGCCCTCGGGCGGCGGCGTCTGGCTTGGACGATAGTCGAAAAGCCGGCGCAGTGGCGTGGGGATGGCCACGCGCAGTACGCGGGGGATGCTGCAAGATGCGTCGGGCAATTGGCCTCCGGCCTCGGCTCTGCTAGAATGCTCCGCCGTCATGGCGCCTGGCGCGCCCGGCGGCAACCGGTTAGAGACGACAGACAACCCGTATGCGGTGCCTGGCAATGGATCAGGTGGCGGCATACCGCTCCATGAGGCTCAAGATGAAACAAGGTATCCACCCCGATTACAAGATGGTCACCGCCACTTGCTCCTGTGGCGCGACCTTCGAGGTCGGCTCCACGGTCGGCCATGACCTGTCACTGGACGTCTGCTCCCAGTGCCACCCCTTCTATACCGGCAAGCAGAAGCAGGCGACCACCGGTGGTCGCGTCGAGCGCTTCAACAAGCGCTTCGGTGCCGCCATCAAGCGTGGCTGATGCGCCACTTGCCTGCGGCTGCGGCCGAGAGGAAACCCGCCCTGGTGGCGGGTTTCTTTTTGCCCGTGCGTTGAGCGAGCACAGCGATAAGCAATGGCTTATGACTGATCTGTTGAGCATAAGTTACAGCAAATAGCTTCGAATGTTCATGAACAGGCAAAGAAAATGCGCGAACCGGGCGGGCATTGAGGAGTGGAAGGTTTTTCTATATTCTGTTTTTCTCTTCCTTACGTTACTCGGATACCGGATCACAGCATGACAGACGCCAAGAAGCAGGCCGCGCTGGACTATCACGCCAAGCCCATTCCCGGAAAACTCTCGGTGGAGCTGACCAAGCCTACCGCGACGGCTCGTGATCTCTCCCTCGCCTACAGCCCCGGTGTCGCCGAACCGGTCCGTGAAATTGCCCGTGACCCGGAGAACGCCTATCGCTACACCGGCAAGGGCAACCTCGTCGCGGTGATTTCCGACGGCAGTGCCATTCTCGGCCTGGGTAACCTGGGTCCGCTGGCCAGCAAGCCGGTCATGGAGGGCAAGGGTGTCCTGTTCAAGTGTTTCGCCGGCATCAATTCGGTGGACATCGAGGTCAATGCCGAGAGCCCCCAGGCCTTTATCGACACCGTGGCACGTATTGCCGACACCTGGGGCGGCATCAACCTCGAGGATATCAAGGCACCCGAGTGTTTCGAGATCGAGCAGGCGCTGATCGAGCAGTGCAGTATCCCCGTGTTCCACGATGATCAGCATGGTACCGCCATCGTCACCGCGGCGGGCATGCTCAACGCGCTCGATATCGCCGGCAAGCGACTCGAGGATGCCAGGATCGTCTGCCTGGGTGCCGGCGCGGCAGCCATCGCCTGCATGAAGCTGTTGATTTCCTGCGGTGCTCGCTCCGAGAACCTGGTGATGCTCGATCGTCGCGGCGTGATCCATGCGGGCCGCGAGGGGCTCAATCCCTACAAGGCGATGTTCGCCGTGGAAACCGACAAGCGAACCCTGGACGACGCCATCGACGGGGCGGATGTGTTCATCGGGCTGTCGGGCCCCAACCTGATGACGGCCGACCATATTCGCAAGATGGCGCCCAACCCCATCGTCTTCGCCTGTACCAACCCGGACCCCGAGATCAATCCCGAGCTGGCCCGCAAGACGCGCCCGGATGTGATCATGGCCACCGGCCGCTCGGACTATCCCAACCAGGTCAACAACGTGCTGGGCTTTCCCTTCATCTTCCGTGGCGCGCTGGACGTGCGCGCCACGCGCATCAACGAGGAGATGAAAGTGGCGGCGGTGCATGCGCTGAAGGATCTGGCCCGCGAGCCGGTGCCCCAGGCGGTGCTCGATGCCTACGAGCTCGACCACATGGCGTTCGGCCCCGAGTACATCATCCCCACCCCGGTGGATGTGCGACTGCTGGAGCGGATTACCTCGGCGGTGGCCCAGGCGGCAGTGGATTCCGGTGTGGCGCGACGGCCCTATCCGGCCCACTACCCGCTCAAGACCGTGGCTGACGTCTACGGCAATTGATCCGCCTGCATGTCCCAGTCACTGCGCCGGCCCCTTGGGCCGGCGCAGTGCGTTGAGGTGCACCGACGCTTCCGCGCTACCAGGTGTAGAGCAGTGTGACGTTGGTGGTGTGATCGGTGTTGGCCACGGCCGTCTCGGGGGGGTTGGAGTTGTGCTTGGCTTCATGCGAGAGCCGCAGGGAGAATCGCGCATTGAGGCGGGCGGTGAGGGAAGAGAGCGAGCGTGAGGTCGTGTTCTCATCGGTGGATTCGACGGACATCTCCTGGCGCAGGCTGGCGAATCGCGAGAGGGTCCAGCGGTAATCAAGGGCGCTGTAGATCACGCCGAGCCCCCGGTTCGCTTCATCATCGATACGATCATGGCGGTAGCCCGGACCGGCTTCGAGGGACAGGTGGTGGCGTTCGCCGTCGATGATGTCCCGTCCGTATCCGCCGATGGCGGTGGATTGCTGGTCGTAGCCGCTGAAGCGATCCTTTTCCCAGCGGGCAAAGCCGAACAGATAGTGGGGGCCATCGAAATCATAGCGCTCCCGGCCCGACAGGAGATACTGCTCGGCGCTGGTGTCGCCGTCTCGGGTGACGTTACGTACCTCGCCACGCAGGGTATGGGTCCAGTCGCCGGTCAGCCAGGAGAGTCGGCTCCTGCCGATCAGGGTCTGGCTGTCGGTATTGCCGGAGAGGTGGGTGTAGCCCAGCTCGGCTTCGCCGCTGAAGGTGGGGGCTTCTTCATCAGGTGGGGGCGGAGCATAGAAGAGCCCGCTCGCCTGGGCGGTACCATGGGGAGCGATGCCGGGGAGTGCCAAAAGGCCGAGGGCGATCCAATAAGGCGCTGTAGGGCGTTGCATGACAAGGCGTACCTGCTTTTCCGTGAGACTGAACCGCACGGAAGTGCGGCAGACGCGGTTGGCAAGACGTGATGGGCGGCGTCCCTGCCGCCCGGCGAGGCGACCGGGTCAGAAGATCGCCTCGTAGCTTCCGCTCCCCTGGGAGCCACTGCTCTGTTCGACTTCCTGCTCGATGCGGCGAGGCTCCATGTCCGGCAGGTAGTCGGGGTGGAAGATCTCGTTGATGCCGCCGGACTGTCCGTCGGCAAGGCGTCGGCCGGTCTGTCCGTCGACCCTGGCCTGCACCAGGCCCGAGGGCCTTTCTGGCCTGGCCTCGGGGCGGCCATCGAGGGCGCGTTCCATGAATTCGATCCAGATCGGCAGGGCGGCATTGCCCCCATACTCGGCGATGGTCTCGTTATCGTCCTTGCCGATCCAGACGGTCGCCACCAGGTCGCGGTTGTAGCCGGCGAACCAGCCGTCGCGCTGGTTGTTGGTCGTGCCGGTCTTGCCCACCACGTCGCTGCGGTTGAGGCTGAGAGCGGCGCGCCCGGTGCCGGTCTCGATCACGTCACGCAGCATGTCGGTGAGGATATAGACCGCAGTGGGGTCGGCCACCTGGGGGGCGACCCGGTAGGTCCGGCCGTCGATCTCCACTTCGGTCTGGTCGTCGCGACACTCCCGGCAGGCAATCATCGGGCTGGCCTCTTCGATGAGGTTGTCGTCGCTGATGCGAGTGACACGATCGATGAACCAGGGCGAGACCTGATAGCCGCCGTTGGCCAGCACGGCATAGGCGTTGGTCATCTCCATCGGGGTCAGGTCGGCGCTGCCCAGGGCCAGCGACAGGCCGCGAGGGAGTCGGTTCGAGGCAAAGCCGAAGCCTTCCAGATAGTTGATGGTGGCGTCCAGCCCCAGTGTCTGAAGTATGCGAATGGTTACCAGGTTGCGTGAGCGGGCCAGGGCGACGCGCAGCCGTGTCGGGCCGAGGAAATCGCCGCTGGCGTTCACCGGGCGCCAGATCTCGTTGCTGCCATCCTGCAGCACCACCGGGGCGTCGTTGACCACGCTCGAGGCGGTCATCAGGCCGGTGTCGAGTGCCGCCAGGAAGACGAACGGCTTGAAGATAGAGCCCGACTGCCGCTGGGCCTGCACCGCTCGGTTGAACTTGCTGGCATTGAAGCTGAAGCCGCCCTGCAGGGCGAGGATGGCACCGGTGTCGGGCTCCAGCACCACGATCGAGCCTTCGGCGCCGGGCCGCTGGGAGAGGCGCAGGCTACCGTCTTCCCGCTGCAGGATGCGCACCAGGTCGCCGTTGCTGGCGATCTCGGATGCGGAGCCCGGCTCGGGGCCGCGAGCCCGCGGGCTGCGATAGGCGCGGGCCCAGCTCAGGCCGTCCCACTCCACAGTGTGCAATTCGCCGCCGCGCATCATGATCTGCATCTCGCGGCCTTCGCTGGCAACCACGATGGCGGGCTGCAGGGGGCCGAGCCCGGGGGTGCGTTCGAGCAGGCCCAGCCAGTTGCTGACATCGCCATCGACACCCTCGACCTCGGTCTGGCTGCGTTCGGCCGCCTGGCGGGCCGTTTCCAGTATCTCAGGTGATTCGGACAGCTCTTCCTCCAGGCCGCGGCGCTCCGTGCGCGCCTGGGCCTCGGCAAGGCTGCTCGGGACGTCGGTCTCTTCCGGGCCGCGCCAGCCGTGCCGGGTGTCGTAGGCGATCAGTCCGTTGGCCAGGGCGTTACGGGCAAAGGGCTGGAGTTCACTGTCAAGCGTGGTGTGAATGCGATAGCCGCCCGTGTAAGCTTCGTCGCCGAAGCGCTCGATGGCATACTGCCGCGCCATCTCGGCGACATAGTCGGCGTCCACCTCGACCTGGGCCACATGGCGGCGGGCGGTGATGGGTTCCTGCACGGCGGCCTCGTAGCTGGCCTGGTCGATGTTGCCGAGCTGACGCATCCGGTAGAGGATCCAGTTGCGCCGGATCAGCGAGCGCTCCGGGTTGGCCAGCGGGTTGAAGGCGGAGGGTGCCTTGGGCAGCCCGGCAATCATCGCCTTCTGGGCAAGGCTGAGTTCCTCGAGGGGCTTGTCATAGTAGACTTCCGCCGCTGCCGCTATGCCGTAGGCGCGGTTGCCGAGGAAGATCTTGTTGACGTAGAGCTCGAAGATCTCCTCCTTGGTGAGGATGCGCTCCATCTGCAGGGCCAGCAGGATCTCGCGGATCTTGCGGGTGAAGGTCCGGTCCAGTGTCAGCAGGTAGTTGCGTGCCACCTGCATGGTGATGGTGGAGCCGCCGGACTGGATGTCGCCGCCGCTGGAAGCCAGCTCCACGGCGGCTCGTGCCAGGCCGCGAGGGTCGACGCCACGGTGCTCGAAGAAGGAGGCATCCTCGGCGGCGAGGAGCGCCTGGATGAAGTCTTCGGGAATTTCGTCGAAGTCCACCGCCATGCGGCGTTCCTCACCATATTCGCCGATCAGCTTGCCGTCGCGGGTGAAGATGCGCAGCGGAGTGTGCAGCTCGAAATCCTGGAGCTGACGCACGTCGGGTAGGCCGGGTGTGAAGTAGAGGGCTGCGCCGGCCACGCCGAGCAGGGCCGTGGTCGATAGCGCTATCAGCAGCCAGAAGGCCGAGAAAATCAGGGTCTTGATCCACTTCATGAAAAGACGGTATCCGTGATGAGGGCAGGAAGGAAAGGGAGACGATGGAGCAGGCCTTCACTGGCGATAACCATTATATGAATCCAGGCCGTCGGCCACCAGCGTTGAGGCGTCGGAAGTGCAACTTTGTGTGACTAAGGCCAATATCATGTAACCTCGTTCCTACAGTACAAGGTATTATCTTTCTGAGCCTTATCGCTCAGGCGACCTAAGGTAAACTGACGATAACAAGCGGAATACCGCGACTGAACATGCGCAGGTATATGAATTGATGCGACTCAGAGCTTCCGGCAAGGGGCTGATCGGCGTCGATATCACCTCGGCAACGGTCAAGTTGATCGAGCTCAGGCGGGCCGGCTCCCATCATCAAATCGACAGCTACGCCGTCAGGCCCTTGCGGGAAGGCGCCGTGGTGGAGCGACGCATTCGTGACATGGGCGAGGTGGCCGATGCCTTGCGCCGTGCCGTGGAGAGCGCGAGGCCCTCCTCCAAGCTTGCCGTGGCCGCCGTTCCGGCCAGCGCCGCGATTACCAAGACACTAACGCTACCCGCTTCGCTCAACGACGATGAGATCGAAGCGCGTATCGAGCTTGAATCAGACAAGCATATTCCCTTTCCGTTCAGTGAGGTCGCCTTCGATTTCCAGCGGCTGGGTCTCAATGCCCGTTATGGCGACCAGCAGGACATCCTGCTGGTCGCCTGTCGTCAGCAGGATGTCAATCAGCTCACCGACGCACTGGTCCAGGCGGGGCTGACCCCGGCGGCGGTGGATGTGGAAACCTTTGCCATGGAGCGCGCTTTCAACGAACTGCGCCATCAGCTGCCCCCTGCCGGCGCAGACGACGACTGCGTGGCACTGGTCGATATCGGGGCGACCATGAATGCCTTTCACGTGGTGCGAGAGGGGCGAATCACCTACAGCCGGGACACCGTGTTCGGGGGGCGGCAGCTGACCGAGGAGATTCGCGTCCGCTACGGTTTGACCCTGGAAGAGGCGGGTCTGGCCAAGAAGCGTGGCGGCCTGCCCGAGGACTACCAGACCAGCGTGCTGGCCCCCTTCCTGGATACTCTGGTCCAGCAGGTCGGTCGTTCGCTGCAGCTCTACTATACCGCCGGCCGCAAGCACGAGGTTCGACGCATGGTATTGGCCGGCGGGTCCAGCGTGATCCCCGGCCTGGCGGAGCGGCTGGCGCAGGAGAGTGGCATGGAGGTCGTGATCGCTAACCCCTTCCTGCGGATGCGGATCAATACTCGCATCGACGTCCAGACGCTCGCCAGTGATGCACCCGCCATGCTGACGGCATGCGGGCTGGCAATGAGGTCGGCACCATGACGATCGAGATCAACCTGCTCCCCTGGCGAGAGCGTCAGCGAGAACGCCGCAGCCGGCGCTTCTATGTTGCCATGGCGTTGGTGGCGGTCCTGGGCATGGTGGGCGGCCTGGGCATGACCTACCACTACCAGGAAGCGCTGGCCGCCCAGGAGCAGCGCAACGCCCATGTTCGTGACCGGATTCAGGGCCTGGAGGGTGACATCCGCTCGATCAGCGAATACGAAGCCATTCGGGAGCGCATGATCGGCCAGATCGAAATCTTCAGCGAATTGCAGCGGGGTCGCTCGCAGACGGTAGAGGTCATTCGTGACCTGGCCACCAGCCTGGTCGGCGGCGTTCACTACACCGAACTGAGTCGGCAGGAGAGTCGCTTGAGGCTCTCCGGTCGCGCGGAAAGCAATCATCAGGTATCCGATCAGTTGCGTGCATTGTCCGCTGCGGCTTCGCTTTCCGAGCCGGTGCTGTCCGAAGTCGAGTCCGATGGCGGCGCCAGGCGGCGCTTCAGTCTCAGTGTGACCCAACTGGCAGTTCAGTCGTCCGGCAGCGATGGGGAGGCACCATGAGCCTAAAGGCTGAACTGCGTCGCCTGCGCGAACTCGATTGGCGAGAGCTGGACATCAAGGAGGCGGGAGCCTGGCCATGGCTGCTGCAGTTGATCTGCTGCGTGCTGATATTCGGCCTGACCTTTGCCGGCATGCACTGGTATCTCGCCAGCCCCAAGGCGGCGGAGCTGCAGCAGCTGGAGGCGGAAGAGCGGCAGCTGTTGCGCGACTATCGCAACCGTGCCGCCCAGGCTGCCCGGTTGCCGGACATGCTCGAGCAGATGACGGTGCTCGAGTCCCGCATGGATCGGCTCATGGCCATGTTGCCGTCGGGGGCCGAGATCCCATCGCTGATCGATAGCATCAGCGAAATCGCCATCGATAATCAGCTGTCGATCGACTTCATTCGCTTGCGTGGCACCGTGGAGCGCGATTTCTATATCGAGCGGCCCTTCGATATCCAGGTGGAAGGGCATTATCACCACATCGCCGCCTTCCTGGCCGGTATTGCATCGCTGCCGCGTATCGTTACCCAGCATGACTTTACCCTGGCGCCGGTGGAAGGGAGCGATCGCCTGAGGCTGTCCATGCTGGCGCGCACATACAGCTATCTTCCATCGGCCCAGGAGGCGTCGCCATGAGCAGGAGACGACACCGCTGGCTGGCGGCAAGCGCTGGCCTGGTGCTGGTGCTTGCCGGCTGTGCGGATCCTCAGCTCTCGTCTCTCGACCGCGAGCTGGCCGAGATTCGCGCCAATCCGGGCATGCCGGAGCCGCTGGAGCTCCCCGAGGTGCCGCGCTACGCGCCGACGCCCTACGAAGAGGGGGATCGTCGCAGTCCCTTCCAGCCTCAGCTGCCGGAGCCGGAGGCGACACCGGCGGGAGATGTCGGGGTGGCACCGGATGCCGACCGGCCGCGGGAGCCGCTGGAAGCCTATTCGCTGGAGGAGCTGGAACTGGTTGGCGTGCTGACCATGGGCGGGCAGTCCAACGCCCTCATCAAGGCGCCGGATGGAGAAGTGCATCGCCTGCAGGTCGGGAGCCACATGGGGCGCGACCACGGCAGGATCGTCAGTATCACAGGGTCTTCGGTGCAGCTGGTGGAGCTGGTGCCAACGGGCGGTGGCGGCTGGGTAGAGCGCAGCACGCGTATTGCGCTGGACAACGACTAGACAAGAAGGCTGCATCGCCGCGCCCTAGCAGGGGCGCGGTCTCAGGCGGGGGAAAGGGAACGATGAAACAGATGATTCGCGCATTGGCAGGGCTTTGCCTGCTGGCAGTGTCCTCGGCGGCACTGGCGGCGACGACACTGACCGGCCTGGATTTTCGGCAGGGCGAAAGCGGTGAGCTCCAGGTGGACCTCACCTTCAGTCATGGGGTGCCGGAGGTGCGTGGCTATCGGCTGGACGACCCTGCACGACTGACCATCGACCTGGTCGATACCGCCAACCAGCTCGAGCAGCGACGGATGGAGCTGGGGATCGGGGGGGTCGAGCAGGTCACCGCCCTCGAGGCGGGGTCGCGGACACGGCTGGTCTTCAACCTGGAAGGCCCGCTGCCCTATGACACCGCCCAGCAGGGTGATCGACTCAGGCTCTCCATTGGCGGAGGGTCTGCCGCCCCGACGACAGCGGTGGCACAGCAGCCGGCGGCTCGCCAGGCGGCACCGGCACCCGCGCCCGCCAGCGGCAGGCCGACCATCGAGGATATCGACTTTCGCCGTGGCGAAGGCGGGGCGGGAAGGCTGATCGTTACCTTCGACCGTGCCGGCGTCGATGCGCGGGTGCGGGAGGAAGGGCGCAATCGCATCGTTGCCGACATTCGCGACGTGGAGCTTCCCGCCTCTCACGACCAGGTGCTCGATGTCAGCGACTTCAATACCCCGCTGCGTCGCATTACTCCTCGGGTAGGGCGTGATGGCGTGACCTTCGATATCGAAGGCAGCGGCGAGTTCGCCATGCTCTCCACCCAGAGCGGCCGGCAGCTGACCATCGAGGCGCAGCCGGTGACCCAGGCCGAGCGCGACCAGCGGGTGCGCCAGCAGTTTCCCTATACCGGCGAGCGTATCACGCTCAATTTCCAGGACATCGAGGTTCGCTCGGTGCTGGCGGTCATTGCCGACTTCACCGGCCTCAACCTCGTCGCCAGCGATAGCGTGACCGGGCGCGTCACCCTCAATCTTCAGGATGTGCCTTGGGATCAGGCTCTCGATCTGGTGCTCAAGAGTCATGGCCTGGCCAGCCGCCAGGAAGGCAACGTCATTGTCGTGGCGCCTGCCAGTGAGCTGGCCAATATCGAGCGCCAGGAGATCGAGGCCAGGGAGCAGGTGGAGACGCTGGCGCCGCTTGTCTCGGAGTACGTGGAGGTCAAGTATGCCCGGGCCGAGGATCTGGCCCAGCTGCTGCGCGGTGGTGACGGCTTCGGCCTGCTCACCGAGCGTGGCCGGGTGGCGGTGGACCAGCGCACCAACATGCTGCTGATCCAGGATACCGCCGATCAGGTTCAGGAGATCCTGCGTACCCTCGACCGGCTCGACGTGGCGGTGCGTCAGGTGCAGATCGAAGCGCGCATCGTCATCGCCCGCGATGGCGTGACCCAGGAACTGGGCGTCAACTGGGGGGCATCGTCCCGGGGCAGTAGCCGTGTGAACCTGGAGGGAGCCTCCTCGGGAAGCATGATTTCCGGGACCGGCGATGGGCTGGGCGGCCAGCGTGATAGTCGCGGTGCCTTTACCGGAGGATTCGACGACCCGAGTGGCAGCCGTTTCCAGCGTGGCGGCCTTGCCGTGGACCTGGGTGGGGCCAATCCCATGACCAGCTTCGGCTTCGGCTACCTGTCGGGGGATATCCTGCTTGACCTTGAGCTTCGCGCGCTGGAGACCGAGAGCAGGAGTCAGACGATCTCGCAGCCGCGCATCATCACGGCCAACCAGCGCACGGCCGTCATTCGTCAAGGGGAGGAGCGTGCCTTCCAGACCATCAGTGACAACGTGCCCCAGATCGAATTCAAGGAGGCCGTTCTCTCCCTGGAGGTAACCCCGCAGATAACGCCGGATAATCGCATCATCATGGATCTGGTGGTGACCAACGACAGCTTCCGCGACGTGGCAGCCGGGCAGGAACCGCCCATCGATACCAGCAGCATCGAGACCCAGGTGCTGGTCGACAACGGGGAAACGGTGGTGCTGGGCGGCATCCTGACCACCGAGCAGCTGAGCCGGCTGGCGAAGACCCCCTTCTTCGGTGACCTGCCTGTGCTGGGAAGGCTTTTCCGTTATAATGAGGAAAGCAGCCAGAAAGTCGAGCTGCTGGTTTTCATTACTCCACGGATACTCGAAGACGGCCTGGCCATTCGCTGATGCAGGACTTGCCCAATCTCATACTGGTCGGCCCCATGGGGGCCGGCAAGAGCACCATCGGCCGCCTTCTGGCGGCCGAGCTGTCACGTGAGTTCTATGACAGCGACCACGAGATCCAGTCTCGCTGTGGCGCGGATATCCCCTGGATCTTCGACGTCGAGGGCGAGGCCGGCTTTCGCCAGCGCGAAGCGCAGATGATCGAGGAGCTGACCCAGCTCGATGCCGTGGTGATCGCGACAGGCGGCGGTGCCGTGCTGCGCGAGGACAATCGTCGCCGGTTGCGCGAAAGGGGCACCGTGGTTTACCTGTTTACCACCGTCGAGCAGCAGCTCAAGCGGGTGGCCAAGGATCGCAATCGTCCCCTGCTGCAGCGCCCCGACCGGGAAGCCACGCTGCGCGAGATGTTCGAACTCAGAGACCCGCTCTACCGCGCCACCGCCGATGTCGTGGTACGTACCGACCGGCGCAGCCCCCGGGCCGTGGTCAACGAGATCGTGCGTCGCATCCAGCGGCTGGTCGACCCCCTTCAAGCCAAGGCCTGATGCCCATGACCCTGACCCAATCCCCCGCATCCCAGCGCTTCCTCCAGGTCGCCTTGGGTGAGCGCAGCTATCCCATTCATATCGGTCCCGGCCTGCTGGGCGATGCCGCCTGGCTGTCGCCTTACCTTGCCGGCCGTCAGGTCATGATCGTGACCAACGAGACGGTGGCGCCCCGCTATCTCGCGCGCTGTCGCCAGGGGCTGCCCGAGGGGCTCGAGGTGGAGGAGCTGGTATTGCCCGATGGCGAGGCGACCAAGACACTGGAGAGCGTGAGCCGGATCTGGGATGCCCTGCTGGCGGCCGGGTTCAATCGCCGCTGCACCTTGATCGCCCTGGGTGGGGGAGTGATCGGCGACATGGTCGGCTTCGCGGCGGCCTGCTACCAGCGTGGGGTGGCCTTCATCCAGGTGCCGACCACCCTGCTTTCCCAGGTCGACTCCTCGGTGGGCGGCAAGACCGGCGTGAACCATCCGCGAGGCAAGAACATGATCGGCGCTTTTTGGCAGCCCCGGGCGGTGCTGATCGATACCGATACCCTGTTGACCCTGCCGCCCCGGGAGCTGTCGGCGGGCCTGGCCGAGGTGGTCAAGTACGGGCTTATCCGCGATGCCGGCTTCCTGGGCTGGCTGGAGGAGAACATGGCGGCACTGCGTGACCTGAATGCCGCGGCGCTGACCCAGGCCATCGAGCGCAGCTGCACGATCAAGGCCGAGATCGTCGCCGAGGACGAGACCGAGCAGGGGGTTCGTGCCCTGCTCAACCTGGGGCACACCTTCGGGCATGCCATCGAGGCGCACCAGGGCTACGGCCATTGGCTGCACGGCGAGGCCGTGGGTGCCGGCATGCTGATGGCGGCCGAGCTGTCGCAGCGTCTCGGCTGGCTTTCCGCGGCGGAGGTGGCGCGTGCCGCCGACATCATCGAGGCTGCCGGCCTGCCGCTGTCGGCGCCAGCGGACATGAGTGTCGATGACTTCCTCGACTTGATGCGGCTGGACAAGAAGAATATCGACAGTCGTCTGCGCCTGATCCTGCTTCGCGGCCTGGGCGATGCCCGGCTGCATGACGAGACGCCCCCCGGGCTGCTGGCGGAATTGCTGGCCTCCTTCCCTCGCCGCTGACCGCTCCTCTCCTTCGCCCCCGCCAGCCAGAATATCGGCTACTGGTCCATCCTGCTGTGAGTATAACGACGCCCGTCTGCGACGGGCGTCGCTGTTTCTGCCGTCTGGCGGTCATGCGTCGAAACGACAAATCTGCATGCCTCATGCCGTATCGGTATGGGGAAAAATGGTAATACAGGACTAAAGTCTAATTCAATGACGCTCGGCGTTTGAAAACCGTTTATGGCGGGTGCAAGTTATTGAACTGCAGGATGTTTTGCTATGGGTTGTCGGGACAAGTTGTGGATTTTACGAGAGTTTTCATGGGGCGGGAGGTGGCCGGGAATTGCGCGCCATGCCCCGAGGTGTCTATGCTGGGCGTCCTTTTTCTCACGACAGCAGAGCGCCGATTTTTCGGACGCAAAAAATAAAAACCCTAAATGATATAAGCTACCTGCTGCCAAGTCAATAGTCTTCTTTTGAGGCACGCCCATGAACAGAGGCCTTCATCACCCCGGTGAGTTTCGCGACAACTGCGGCTTCGGCCTGATTGCCCACATGGAAGGGCAGGCCAGCCACGACCTGCTGCGGACTGCCATCGAGTCCCTCACCTGCATGACCCATCGTGGCGGCATTGCTGCCGATGGCAAGACCGGCGATGGCTGTGGCCTGCTGCTGAAGATGCCGGCCGCCTTCATGCGTGAGGTGGCAGCAGAGTCGCTTGACGTCACCCTGGGCGAGCGCTTTGCCGTCGGTGCCATCTTCCTCCCCGATGACGATGCCAAGGAGGCTCGCGCCCGCGGCATCCTCGAGGGTGAGCTGCGTGCCTGCGGCCTGGTCATACGGGGCTGGCGCGACGTGCCGGTTGACCCCTCGTTCTGCGGTCCCATGGCGCTGGATTGCCTGCCTCGCATTCGCCACCTGTTCGTCGAACCGGGCAAGTCGAGCGATCCGGAGCGCTTCGACGTCGACCTGTTCATGGCCCGCCGCCGTGCCGAACAGATGCTGCGCGACGAGGAGGACTTCTATGTCTGCTCCCTCTCCGCGGAGGTGGTCTCCTACAAGGGACTGGTGATGCCGGTGGACCTGCCGGCCTTCTACCATGACCTGGGCGACGAGCGCCTGGAAACGGCCATTTGCGTCTTTCATCAACGCTTCTCGACCAATACGGCGCCGCGCTGGCCTCTCGCCCAGCCGTTCCGAATGCTGGCCCACAACGGTGAGATCAACACCATCGAGGCCAACCGCGGCTGGGCCAACTCGCGGAAGGAGAACTTCGTCAACGACCGGCTGCCCGACATCGCCGAGCTGGACGAGATCGTCAATACCGTGGGCTCAGACTCATCGAGCATGGACAACATGCTCGAGGTGTTGCTGATGGGTGGCATGGAGCTGCACCGGGCGGTGCGAATGATGGTGCCGCCGGCCTGGCAGAACGTGGAGACCATGGGCGGTGAGCTGCGCGCCTTCTATGAGTACAACTCCATGCACATGGAGCCCTGGGACGGTCCCGCCGGGGTCGTCATGACCGACGGTCGCCAGGCGGTGTGCATGCTCGACCGCAACGGGTTGCGCCCGGCGCGGTGGGTGGTGACCAAGAACGGCTACATCACCCTCGCTTCCGAGATCGGTACCTACGCCTACAAGCCTGAAGACGTCGTGGCCAAGGGGCGCGTGGGTCCGGGCCAGATACTCGCCGTCGACACCCAGACCGGTGAAGTGCTGCATACCGCCGATATCGACGAACGGTTGAAGTCGGCCTACCCCTACAAGCGTTGGCTGAAGGAGGAGGCGCACTACCTGGAATCGGCGTTGACCGAGCTTGCCAGCTTCCAGAACATGGACCAGCAGGCGGTGAAGACCTGGCAGAAGATGTTCCAGGTCAGTTTCGAAGAGCGCGATCAGGTGCTGCGTCCCCTGGCGGAGAGTGGCCAGGAGGCGGTGGGCTCCATGGGCGACGACACGCCCATGGCGGTGCTGTCGCGCAAGCATCGGCTGCTCACCGACTATTTCCGCCAGAAGTTCGCCCAGGTCACCAACCCGGCCATCGACCCGCTGCGCGAAGCCATCGTGATGTCGCTGGAAACCTGCATCGGGCCCGAGCTCAATGTCTTCAAGGCCACGCCGGAGCATGCCCACCGCATTATCCTCACCACGCCGGTGCTGTCGCCGCGCAAGTTCACCGCCCTGCTCGAGCAGGACGACCCGACCTTCGCCAGTCACCGCCTTCCGCTGGGCTATGATCCCGAGCAGGTCGGGCTCAAGGCGGCACTCGTCGAGCTGTGCCGCCAGGCCGAAGCGGCGGTGCGCGACGGCAAGGTGATCCTGGTGCTGTCGGACGCCGGCCTCGAGAAGGGGCAGTTGCCTATCCACGCGGCCCTGGCGGTGGGTGCCGTGCATCACCACCTGGGCAAGCTGGCGCTGCGCCCGCGGGCCAACATCGTGGTAGAGACCGGCTATGCCCGCGATGCCCACCAGATGGCGGTGCTGTTCGGCGTGGGGGCGACCGCGGTATTCCCGTGGCTGGCCTACCAGGTCATGGCCGACATGCACCGTACGGGCGAGCTGACCGGCAACCCGGCCGATGCCCGTGAGAACTACCGCAAGGGGATGCAGAAGGGCCTCTACAAGATTCTCTCCAAGATGGGGATATCGACCCTGGCCTCCTATCGCGGCTCCCAGCTGTTTGAGGCGGTGGGGTTGCACTCCGAGGTGATGGACCTCTGCTTCAGCGGCATGGCCTCGCGCATCGAAGGCGCCGGTTTTGCCGAGCTGCAGCTGCAGCAGGAGCTGCTGGCCCGGGACGCCTGGACGCCGCGCAAGGGCATCTCCCAGGGCGGCCTGATGAAGTATGTGCATGACCACGAGTATCACGCCTACAACCCGGACGTGATCAAGGCCCTGCAGGAGGCCGTGCAGGAGGGCGACTACGCCAAGTGGAAGACATTCGCGGCACTGGTCAACGAGCGCGAGCCCGCCACCCTGCGTGATTTGCTCAAGCTCAAGGCGTCCGAATCCCCGCTTTCCCTGGATGAGGTGGAAACGGTCGAGGAACTCATTCCGCGCTTCGACAGTGCCGGCATGTCGCTGGGGGCGCTGTCGCCCGAGGCCCACGAGGCCCTGGCCCAGGCCATGAACGAGGCCGGTGGCCGTTCCAACTCCGGCGAGGGTGGCGAGGATCCGGCGCGCTACGGCACCATTCGCAGCTCCAAGATCAAGCAAATCGCCTCCGGCCGCTTCGGCGTCACCCCGGCCTACCTGGTCAACGCCGACGTATTGCAGATCAAGGTGGCCCAGGGCGCCAAGCCCGGCGAGGGTGGCCAGCTGCCCGGCGGCAAGGTCAACGACTTGATCGCCCGGCTGCGCTACTCGGTGCCCGGCGTGACCCTGATCTCGCCGCCGCCCCACCATGACATCTACTCCATCGAGGATCTGGCCCAGCTGATCTTCGACCTCAAGCAGGTCAATCCGGAGGCCCAGGTCTCGGTGAAGCTGGTCTCCGAGCCCGGTATCGGCACCATCGCCACCGGCGTGGCCAAGGCCTACGCCGACCTGATCACCGTGTCCGGCTACGACGGCGGTACGGCGGCGAGTCCGCTCACCTCGATCAAGCACGCCGGCTCCCCCTGGGAGCTGGGCCTGCCCGAGGTGCACCAGGCGCTGCGCATCAACGGCCTGCGCGACAAGATCCGCCTGCAGACCGACGGCGGACTCAAGACCGGCCTGGACGTGGTCAAGGCGGCCATCCTCGGCGCCGAGAGCTTCGGCTTCGGTACTGCGCCCATGGTCGCCCTGGGCTGCAAGTACCTGCGTATCTGCCACCTCAACAACTGCGCCACCGGCGTTGCCACCCAGCACCAGTACCTGCGGGACGAGCACTTCCGCGGCACCGTGGACATGGTCAAGAACTACTTTCGCTTCATCGCCGATGAGGTGCGTGAACTGCTGGCGATGATGGGGGTGCGCAAGCTGACCGACCTGATCGGCCGCACCGACCTGCTCGAGGTGCTGGAGGGTGCGACACCCTCCCAGCGCAAGCTCGACCTGACGCCCCTGCTGACCAACGACTTCGTGCCGGCTGACGCACCGCAGTACTGCCGGGTGAGTCGCAATGTGCCCCATGACCCGGGGGCCAAGAACCAGGAGGTGCTGGCCGCCATTGAGCAGGCCATCGCCGACAAGAGCGGCGGCGAGTTCGAATTCACCATCACCAACTGTGACCGCTCGGTACCGGCGCTCTCCTCCGGCGCGGTGGCCAAGCACTACGGCGAGGCCGGGCTCGAGGACGCCCCGATCAC
>SKVX01000047.1 GCA_007129225.1 Halomonas sp. | reverse complement strand
GGCTCGGTCAGGCAGAAGGAACTGAGCAGTTCACCGGTGGCCAGGCGAGGCACGTATTTCGCCTTCTGCTCCGGTGTGCCATCGATCAGGATGCCCTGGGCGCCGATGCCGTTATTGGTGCCGAATACCGAGCGGAAGGCCGGCGAGGTCTTGCCGATCTCCATCGCCACCAGCGCCTCTTCCTCCATGGTCAGGCCCAGGCCGCCGTACTCCTCCGGGATCGACAGGCCGAACAGCCCCATCTCCTTCATCTCCTGGAGCAGCTCGGGCGGCACGGCATCGTCTTCTGCCAGCCGCGCCTCGTTGGGTATCAGGCGCTCGCGTACGAAGCGGGAAATGGTATCGATCAGCTGATCGAGGAGTTCAGTATCGCGAATCATGACATGTCCTCATGAGGAAAAAGGCGGTTGGTCTGGACGAGATACCCTTGAATTCGTCAGGCTCATCTGTCCTTATTTCGCTAAGCAGAATCAAAGACCGCACTTGGTTGTCAGGCACTCTTGCATAGCCTAGGATGGCAGTCAATAAACGAAACGATGTTTCGCGAAGCGGAACAGCAAACATGATTCGAGAGGACGACGCCATGTCGAAAGGAATGTCCAAGGAGATAGCGCAAGCAGACACGCCGCCCCCTCCCTACCGGACGCTGGGCATCGTCGGTACCGGCGCCATGGGCCGCGGCATCGCCCAGATTGCCGCCCAGGCCGGACTGACCGTATACCTGCATGACCTCCGCGACGGCGCCATCGAAGAGGCGCGTGAGTTCATCGGGGGCTTGTGGGATCGAGGTGTACTGAAGCAGCGCTTGAGCGAAGCCGACGCCGAACGCTTCCGCGCCAGCCTCAAGGAGGCCGCAACCCTTGCCGACCTGGCCGGATGCGATATCGTCGTCGAGGCCATCGTCGAAAAGCTCGAGGCAAAACAGACCCTGTTCCAGCAACTCGAGGAGATCCTCGACGCCCAGGCGGTGCTGGCCACCAATACCTCATCGCTCTCGGTGACCGCCATTGCCTCGGCCTGCCGCGAACCTCAGCGCGTCATCGGCTTCCACTTCTTCAACCCCGTGCCGCTGATGAAGATCGTCGAGGTGATACCTGGGCTGCGCACGGCAGACGACGTGACCGATAGGGTCGAGGCGCTGGGCAAGGCCATGGGACACTTCACCGCGCGAGCCACTGACACGCCGGGTTTCCTGGTCAACCACGCAGGGCGCGCCTTCGGCACCGAGGCCCTGCGCATCCTCGGCGAGAGCGTGACCGATCATGCCACCATCGATCGCATCCTGGTCGACCAGGGCGGCTTTCGCATGGGTCCCTTCACCCTGCTCGACCTGACCGGGTTGGATGTCTCCCATGCGGTGATGGAGTCGATCTACCATCAGTACTATGAGGAGCCACGCTTCCGTCCCTCACCGCTGACGCGCCAGCGGCTGACCGCCGGCCTGCTGGGTCGCAAAAGCGGCGAGGGCTTCTACTCCTATGTCGACGGCAGGCCCGAGGTCCCCGATGAGCCGCCACTGCCCGACGCCGTGCCGCGCCCGGTCTGGATAGGCGCCGATGCCGATGATGCTCAAGCGCAGCTCGCCGAACTGGTACGCAGCGCGGGCTGGACGCTGGAGAGCGGCCCGGAGCCATCGCCGGACGCGCTCTGCCTTGTGGCGCCGCTGGGCGAGGATGCCACAGCCTGTGCCCTGCGCCTGGGCCTGCCGGCAGAACGCTGCGTGGCAGTAGATCTGCTGGCCGGCCTCGACAAACGCCGCAGCCTGATGACCACGCCGGCCACCCTTGCCGATTACCGCAACGCCGCCATGGCCCTGCTCGGCCACGACGGCATACCGGTCAGCGCCTTCAATGACAGCAACGGCTTCGTGCTGCAGCGGGTGGTGGCCTGCATCGTCAACGTCGGCAGCGACATCGCCCAGCAGGGCGTGGCAACCCCCGACACCATCGACCGTGCCGTGGAACTGGGGCTGGGCTATCCCCACGGGCCGCTGGCCATGGGTGACCATTACGGCAGCCGCCGGATACTCACCATCCTCGACAACCTGCTCGCCGCCACCGGTGACCCCCGCTACCGGGCCAGCCCCTGGCTGCGCCGGCGCGCCACCCTCGGCCTGCCGCTGACCACCCCTTGAGCCCAAGACCGGAGAAGACTCCCATGTATGACGCCTATATCTATGACGGGCTGCGCACCCCCTTCGGCCGCCATGGCGGCGGCCTTGCCGCGGTGCGCCCAGACGATCTCCTCGGTCAAGTGCTGAAGGTCCTGGTCGAGCGCAACGCCTTCGCCGCCGATGCCTATGAAGAGGTGCTGGCCGGCTGTACCAACCAGGCCGGCGAGGACTCGCGCAACGTGGCGCGCCATGCGGGCCTGCTGGCCGGCCTGCCCGTCGAGGTAGCGGCCCAGACGGTCAACCGCTTGTGCGGTAGCGGCCTGGCGGCTATGGTCGACGCAGCGCGGGCCACTCGCCTCGGCGAAGGCGATCTCTTCCTGGCCGGGGGCGTGGAGTCCATGTCCCGTGCACCCTACGTGCTGGGCAAGGCGGAGTCGGCCTTCGCCCGCAACCAGCCGATGTACGACACCGTGATCGGCGCGCGCTTCCCCAACCCCTGGATAGCCCGTGAGTTCGGTAGCCATAGCATGCCCGAGACCGCCGACAACGTCGCCAGTGATCTCGGCATTGGCCGTGACGCCAGCGACGCCTTTGCCGCCCGCTCCCAGGCACGCTATGCCGAGGCCCTCGACCGCGGCTTCTACGATGCCGAGTTGCTCGCCATCGAGGTACCCCAGGGCCGCAAGCTCCCCCCGATGGTGGTCGAGAAGGACGAGCACCCGCGCCCGGGTACCGACGCCGACAAGCTGGGCAGGCTGGGGGCGCTGTTCGAGGGCGGCGTGGTCACCGCCGGCAACGCCTCCGGGCTCAACGACGGCGCCGCCGCCCTCATCGTTGGTAGCCGGGCCGCCGGCGAGCGCGCGGGAGTCGCCCCGCGGGCGCGGATCGTCGCCAGCGCCGTGGCCGGCGTACCGCCCCGGATCATGGGGCTCGGTCCGGTGCCGGCCAGTCGCAAGGCGCTGGAACGGGCCGGGCTGACCCTCGGCCAGATGGACGTGATCGAGATCAACGAGGCATTCGCCGTCCAGGTGCTCGGTTGCGTCAAGCAGCTCGGCCTCGCCCCCGACGACACTCGCCTCAATGCCAATGGCGGTGCCATCGCCATCGGCCACCCTCTCGGCGCGTCCGGCGCCCGCCTGGCGCTCACCGCCCTGCGCCAGCTGGAAACCACGGGAGGCCGATACGCGCTTGTCACCATGTGCATCGGCGTCGGCCAGGGCATTGCGACCATCATCGAGCGCCTCGATGCCTGAGGCCCCATGGAAACGCCCCGGGCCCGGCGCCGCGTGCGGACCGGTCCGGGTCAATATGCGATACTCCGCGCAACGATCTCGCCACAGGGAACTCCCATGAACAAGCCAGCCCCTCTGGATGATGACCAGGCCGCTCCGGTCAAGGATCGCAACTTTGTCACCGCCTTGGCCCGTGGACTCGAGCTCCTGCGTGCCTTCGGCGCCGGTGAGGAGTACCTGGGCAATGCCGAACTTTCCAGTCGCACCGGCATTCCACGCCCCACGGTGTCGCGGCTGACCTATACGCTGACACAGCTCGGCTACCTCAAGCACAACACCCGGCTGGAGAAGTACCGCCTCGGCCCCGGCATCCTCGCACTGGGATACCGCTTCCTGGCCAACCAGGGCATTCGCGAAATCGCCCGCCCCTTCATGCAGCAGCTGGCAGAAGCCACGGACTGCAATGTCAGCCTGGGGGCCGCTGACAAGACTTCGATGATGTATATCGAAAGCTGCCACGGCAGTGGCCCGCTGATCATGCGTCTCGACGTAGGCTCACGCCTGCCCATGGCGACGACGGCGATCGGTCGTGCCTGGCTATGTGGCCTGCCCTCTGCCCGGCGCAATGCCGTGCTGGCCGAACTCGCCGAGCTTCACGGCAGCGACTGGCCGGCCCTGGAAGCCGATATCCGGCGAAGCCAGGAGGATTACGACCGCCATGGCTTCTGCCTCTCCGAAGGCGACTGGCAGTCGCAGATCAGCGCGGTGGCCACGCCGCTGATCCTCGAGGATGGTGCAGAAGTCATGGCGATCAACTGCGGGGGCGCCTCCCACCGCCTCAGCCATCAGGTGCTGGTCGAGAATCTGGGGCCAAGATTGAAGCAGGTGGCGCAGCAGATTCTGGGTGAACTCCAGCACGGTGGCTAACGACAGCCACCGGCACGCTGGTTCAGGAGGTCGCAGGACCTGACCGTGGCGGAACTGGCCTGGCGCGAGCTGTTACCCCCTGCTGCATAAGGGTATAGTGATATCTCAGCGCCATTGCAGCCAACTCCAGGGAATGACAGGCGACACGCGATGCCCCAGACCGCTCCACGCCCCGGCAATCTGGAACAGGATGCCGGCAGGCTTCGCGCCACCGGTGACTGGACGTTGCCGAACCATCAACGACTCCGTAAAACCATTGGGCTACTGCGTCGTGGCCATGCCCCGGATACGCAGGACCTGGACCTGGAGGAGTTGGGTGAGCTGGATACTTCCGGCGCGGTGCTGCTGGTCGAGCTGATCGGGCCGGAGCGCATGCTCGAGGTGGCGAGCTGGGCGCCCGACCAGCCTGCGGAACGCCATGCCTTGCTGGTCGCCGTAGCCGGCGCCATGCCCCACTCCGCGACTATCCCCCCTCGCACCCGGTCTCCTGCCGTCGTTGCCCTGGGGGAGATCGGCCGAGTCGTCGAAAACCTGGCAAGGCAACAGGTCCAGCTGCTCGGCTTCATTGGCCTCACCCTGAGCAGCCTGATGGCGGTGCTGATGATGCCCTGGCGGTGGCGTGTCACCGCCCTGGTCGCCCATATCCAGCAGACCGGGCTCAACGCCATTCCCATTGTCGCCCTGCTCACCTTTCTGGTCGGTGCCGTCGTGGCCTTCCTCGGTGCCACGGTGCTGCGCGACTTCGGCGCCACCATCTTTACCGTCAATCTGGTGGCCTACTCTTTCCTGCGTGAGTTCGGCGTGCTGCTGGCGGCCATCATGCTGGCCGGGCGAACGGCAAGCGCCTTCACCGCCCAGATCGGTTCGATGAAGGCCAACGAGGAGATCGACGCCCTGCGAGCCCAGGGGTTGAGCCCCATGGAGCTGCTGGTCTTGCCGCGTGTCCTGGCGATGATGATCAGCCTGCCGATCCTCGCCTTCATCGGCATGCTCAGCGGCATAGCGGGGGGCGCCATGGTCTGCGTCCTGGCGCTGGACATCCCGCTGACGCAGTTCCTCGATATCCTGCAGCGTGACATCCCCCTGCGGCACATGCTGGTGGGGCTTGGCAAGGCGCCGATCTTCGCCTTCCTGATCGCGGTCATCGGTTGCCTCGAGGGTTTCAAGGCCAGCGGCAGCGCCCAGTCCGTCGGCGAGCACACCACCTCGAGCGTGGTACAGTCTATCTTCATGGTAATCCTGATCGATGCCCTGG
>SKVX01000566.1 GCA_007129225.1 Halomonas sp. | reverse complement strand
TTCTTCTTCGTCGAGATAGGGTTTCTATGGCTGGAAATGCGCAGCAGCAGTCACGTCTGAAGGAGTTGATCGCGCGCGGCAAGGAACAGGGCTACCTGACCTATGCCGAGGTCAACGACCACCTTCCCGAGGATATCGCCGATCCCGATCAGGTGGAAGATATCATCGGCATGATCAATGACATGGGCATCAGTGTCGTCGAGGAAGCCCCCGATGAAGATACCCTGATGATGTCGGATCACTCCACCGACGAGTCGGCCGCCGAAGAGGCGGTGGCAGCGTTGGCCGCAGTGGAAAGCGACGTAGGGCGGACCACCGACCCGGTGCGCATGTACATGCGCGAAATGGGTACCGTGGAGCTGCTGACCCGCGAGGGTGAGATCGAGATCGCCAAGCGTATCGAGGAGGGGACCCGGGAAGTGATGTCGGCACTGGCCTACCTGCCCGGTGCCGTGGAGTCGATTCTCGACGCCTACGATGCGACCCAGGACGAGGAGGCGCCCGGCCGGCTGTCGGACCTGTTCTCCGGCTTCATCGACCCCGACGAAGGCATCCCCGGTGTCGCCGAGGCCGAAGTGCCCGAGGAGGAGCCGAGGGACGAAGAGGCCAGCGAGGATGACGAGGAGGATGGCGAGGCCGAGGAAGAGACCACCGGCGGCCCCGACCCGGAGGAAGCCAAGGCGCGCTTCGAGCAGATTCGTCAGCAGAACGAGCTGGTGCGTGCCGCCATGGAAGCTCACGGCCGCCACTCCCCGGAAGCCCGGGCTGAGCTGACGCGGCTGGCCGAGCTGTTCTCGCCGATCAAGCTGGTGCCGAAGCACTTCGAGCGCCTGGTCAATCAGGTGCGGATCAGCGTCGAGCAGGTTAGGGCCCAGGAAAAGGCGGTCATGCAGCTGTTCGTCAAGAAGGCGCGGGTGCCGCGCAAGACGTTCATCAAGGCATTCCCGGGCAACGAGTCGCGCCAGGATTGGCTAGACGACTTCATCAGCAATCATGGCAAGTATGCCGACCGCCTCGAAGCCATGCGCGGTGACATTCTGCGCTCCCAGCGCCGCATCGCCTTCGAGGAGGACATGGTCCAGCTGGCCGTGCCCGAGCTCAAAGAGATCAATCGCCGGCTCTCCATCGGCGAAGCCAAGGCGCGCCGGGCGAAGAAGGAGATGGTTGAGGCCAACCTGCGCCTGGTCATCTCGATCGCCAAGAAGTACACCAACCGCGGGCTGCAGTTCCTGGATCTGATCCAGGAGGGCAACATCGGCCTGATGAAGGCGGTGGACAAGTTCGAATACCGGCGTGGCTACAAGTTCTCGACCTATGCCACCTGGTGGATCCGTCAGGCGATCACTCGCTCCATCGCCGACCAGGCGCGGACTATCCGCATCCCGGTGCACATGATCGAGACCATCAACAAGCTCAATCGTGTTTCGCGGCAGATGCTCCAGGAGATGGGGCGTGAGCCGACGCCGGAGGAGCTGGGTGAGCGACTCGAGATGCCCGAGGACAAGGTGCGCAAGGTGCTCAAGATCGCCAAGGAGCCTATCTCCATGGAGACGCCCATCGGTGACGACGACGATTCGCACCTGGGCGACTTTATCGAGGACGGCACCATGCTGCTGCCCGTTGACCTGGCCACCGGCGAAGGGCTGATCGAAGCCACTCGCAACGTGCTGGGTGGTCTCACCGCCCGCGAGGCCAAGGTGCTGCGCATGCGTTTCGGCATCGACATGAACACCGACCACACCCTCGAAGAGGTCGGCAAGCAGTTCGATGTCACCCGTGAGCGGATTCGCCAGATCGAGGCCAAGGCATTGCGCAAGCTGCGTCACCCGAGCCGCTCGGAGCCGCTGCGCTCGTTCCTCGACGAATAAATCCTCTCTCATCGGTTTGCAATGACAAAACGCCCGCTGCCTTGGCAGCGGGCGTTGTCGTTGGGATGTGCCCCGTAACTTGCGGGGCACAGGCGCGCAAGGGCGTTCAGTCGCTTCGTGCGCAGTGCCAGCGCCGCGCCAGCAGCGTAAGCTCGATCACGGCGATCAGGATCAGCGCATAGCCCAGCAGCTCCACCACCTCCTCGGCAGCATCCTTGAAGGTGCGCACGTAGTGCTCCTGCAGGACCGCCTCCCAGAACGCGCTGCGTCCGTAGAGTCGAGAGAAGACGTAGGTGGTCAACACGCCGGCGGCGAACAGGCCGAAGGAGAAGCTGTTGGCGTAGCCGGCGAATTCCTCGACGAAGCGCTGTCGCTCGCGAATGACCCAGTACAGGATGGGCACGATGACCAGCGTGACAAGTACCTTCCAGGTGTGATCGGCCACCCACAGGTCCAACCAGTAATCCTGTTCGCGAATCAGTGAACTGAACACGAAGGCAAACATCAGCAGTGTCACGTTGGGCATCACTCTCAGTACCTGGCGGGTGTAGAGCAGCAGTGCCGAGGCGGCGGCCAGCAGCGCACTCTGGGCCAGCTCGGTGAAGCCATGCTCCGAGAAGCGTACTTCGTGGAAGTAGAGGGCCTCGTAGTAGGCTCCCTGGGCCAGGGCGGCGATGAGCAATGTGTACAGGGTAGCGCGGACACAGGTGGCGCGAAAATCGATGGGCCAGGGGTGGTCGGGGGGTGCGTCTTGGGGCATCGGGAACATCCGGGACAAGGGAGTCAGGGCCGCGCGTCATTCTATAGCCACCCTTGCGAGCTGACTATGCTCGTGTCGGCATCAAGGGGGTGCCCGGCTCGCTTCCTCGAGAATCCAGTCGTGTACCGCTGCCACGCGACGGTCGTCCAGCGCGCCGCTCGTGTGCACGATGCCGTAGCGCTTGCCGGTGGAAACCCGCTGGGGGAAAGGCGCGATCAGTGCCCCCGTGCCGAGCTCATTGGTGAGCAGCGCCTGGCGGGCGATGGCGACACCCATCCCGGCTACCGCCGCTTCGATGGCCAGGCGGTGTCGGTTGAAGGTGTAGCCGCGACGGGCATTGAGCGGTGGGGCTTCCACCGACTTCAGGTAGTGCTCCCACTCGGCGTAAGGGTGCCCACCCCGCCAGGCGGTGACGTCGTGCAGCAGCGGGTACCAGGCCAGCTCCTCGGGGCGCGACAGTGACGGGCGGTTGCGCAGAAGGGCGGGTGCGCAGACCGGGAAGATCACCTCTTCCATCAGCGGCGTGATGGCCAGGCCGGGGTAGTGGCCGTCATTCAGGTCGATGGCCAGGTCGAACTCGCCTTCGCGCAGTGACAGGCTGCTGTCCTCGGCAATGATCTGCAGCTCGATGTCAGGAAAGCGTGCCTGGAGGCGTGGCAGGCGTGGCATCAACCATTTGCTCAGGAAGGCGGGTACGCTGCGTACCCGGATGATCCCGCTCATCACGCCGCTTCGCAGGCGCTTCACTTCGAGGCCGACCGACTGGTAGGCCTCTTCCACCACGTCGGCCAGTCGGCGCCCCTCTTCGGTCAGCTCCAGGCGACGCGGCAGGCGGCGGAACAACTTGAAGCCAAGGCGCTCTTCCAGCTGCTTGATCTGCTGGCTGACGGCCCCGGTGGTCACGTGCAGCTCCTCGGCGGCCCGAGTGAAGGAGAGGTGGCGGGCGCTGATGGCGAATACCTTCAGCCAGGCGTGTGTCTGAGCGTGGAGTAGGCGACTCATGCTTTAGTCATTCTATACTCAGTAGGGAGATATTCTCGTTTGCCCGACGATGCTTGGAGGACCACCATAGAATCCAACGTGGCTGGATGGCAATAGCGTTTAGTGAGGCTCATCCATTCTCGGCCACCCCGGAGCGGATAGGATCGGCAGCCGCCGACCAGAAAAGGTGATCACATGGCAATCAGCGTCTTCGACCTGTTCAAGATCGGCATCGGTCCGTCAAGCTCGCATACTGTCGGTCCGATGCGTGCTGCCTTCGATTTCGTCCAGGCGCTGCGCGAGCAGAATAGGCTGGAGCGTGTCGCTCGAATCGAGGTGCGACTGTTCGGTTCGCTTTGCGCCACCGGCAAGGGGCATGGCACCGACAGGGCGGTAATCGTGGGCCTTATGGGGGAGCGGCCCGACCGGATCGATCCCGCCATCGTCACCCCATGCCTCGAGGAGCTCTTCGAGTCCAACACGCTGCAGCTCGATGGCCGCTTGTCGATTCCCTTTCTCTGGACTCGCGACATGCAATGGCATGAGGAGTGCCTGCAATATCACCCCAATGCCATGACCCTGATCGCCCATGGCCATAGCGATGAGCTGTGGCGCAACACCTACTACTCGGTGGGCGGTGGCTTCGTGGTCGACGAGGCCCAGGCCGCCCGCGGTGAGCTGGATACCGATAACACGGCGCTGCCCTACGACTTCAACTCTGCCGCCGAGCTCATGGCCCTGTGCCGCATGCACAACCTGCGCATCAGCGAACTGATGCTGGAGAACGAGAAGGCCTGGCGCAGCGAGGCGGAAGTGCGCGCCGAGCTGTGGAACGTGTGGGAGGCGATGCAGGCCTGCGTCGAGACCGGCTTGAAGAACGAGGGAGTGCTGCCCGGTGGGCTCAACGTGCGCCGTCGCGCAGCCACCCTGCATCGCCACCTGTTGGCGGCGGAAGATGACGCCTGCGTGATCGCTTCTACGTTCTCGGCCATGGACTGGGTCAATGTCTTCGCCCTGGCGGTCAACGAGGAGAATGCCGCCGGTGGGCGCATGGTTACCGCCCCCACCAACGGTGCGGCGGGCATTATCCCTGCTGTGCTGCACTACTACATGAAATTCAAGTCCGGTGCGAACGAGCGTGACGTGGTGGACTTCCTGCTCGCCGCAGGCGCCGTGGGCATGCTGTGCAAGAAGAATGCTTCCATCTCCGGCGCCGAGGTCGGCTGTCAGGGCGAGGTGGGTTCTGCCTGTGCCATGGCCGCTGCCGGTCTTGCTGAGGTCATGGGGGGGAGTGTTGCCCAGGTGGAAAACGCCGCCGAAATAGGCCTGGAACACAACCTGGGGCTGACCTGCGACCCGGTCGGCGGCCTGGTGCAGGTGCCTTGCATCGAGCGCAACGCCATCGCCTCGGTCAAGGCGATCAATGCCGCCCAGATGGCACTGCGGGGGGATGGAGAGCACTTCATCTCGCTGGACAAGGTGATCCGCACCATGCGCGATACCGGCCGCGACATGCAGGAAAAGTACAAGGAGACGTCCCGCGGCGGGCTGGCGGTCAATGCTATCGAGTGTTGAACGAGAAAGACGCTTTCGTATCAAGCGACTATGCTGAATCCACGCGATGCCCTCTGCGGCATCGCGTTTTTGTTTGCAAGCTATTGAAGTCTCGGCGGTCTACGCCATTGGTCGAGTTCGACGTTTCAGGTGTTGCCCTGCGAGTATCTGTCCTCTAGCTTACGTTAACGTAAAGGTTAGAAAGTCCCCGGCTGGTACACGCAGCCACTGCTTTCATGACAAAGACAACAAATCAGCGCGTATCGCCAGCGGCGATCCAGAGAGGACGTCACATGACCCAGGAGTTCATACTGGAGACTCGCGGGTTGACCAAGCAGTTTCGCGGCTTCACCGCCGTGGACGATGTCAACCTGCAGGTC
>SKVX01000381.1 GCA_007129225.1 Halomonas sp. | reverse complement strand
GCCAGCCAGTCCACCATCGGCTGAGCATGGAGGGAAGGGGAGGGAATCGCCAGCATCGCGATCAGGTCGGCGACGAGGTCATCGGTATCGATCGTTGGCATATGGATTCTCTGGCTGATGGGTACGACCCTTGCAGCCTTAACGTATAGCAGGCGATTGCGATGCGCGAATGACGCGGACGGTCCTGCCCGGCTTGGCGCATGCTTCCAATGGCCCAAGCCATACAAGGACTTTCCAGGTGCCGGATCAGGCGATTCGATTCAGCGAAAGAAAATTCTGGAAGGCGGGGGGAAGGGATTCATCGATATAGGTATCGTTGAACTCGACCAGGCGAGCCAGCGCCTGGGGGTCGGGGAGCACCACGTGCTGGCGGTCACGCTCGACCAGTCCCTCGTCGCGCAGCATGGAAAAGGTCCGGCTCACATGCACCGCGCTCAACCCCAGGGCATCACCGATCTGCTCCTGGGAGAGGGGCATGAAAAAGCCATTCTCCTCCACCGCATTGATCCGCTTGAGGCGCAGGTAGAGTTCGTAGAGGAAGTGTGCCAGTCGTTCATGTGCCGCGTAGCGCCCCAGGTAGACCAGCCGCTCGGTGAGCATCGCCTGCTGGCGTACCGTCGTGGCGATGATACCGGCAGCCAGGGACGATGAACGGGCGAAGAGTTCAAAGAGCTGCTGGTACGAAAACGGGCAGATCACACCCTCGTTGATCATCGCCACGCCCGCCAAGCGGCGCGAGAAGCCAAAATCCCGCATGCCGATGATATCGCCTGGCAGATAGATCTTGAGGATCTGCATCGAGCCATTGCCGAGATTGCGGTAGGAGTAGGCCCAGCCCTCCTTCACCACGCAGAACAGGTCTACATCGGCCACTTCCTGCCACAACACCTCCCCAGCCGTCACGCGCCGGGCATTGAGCTCCAGGCTCAAAAGCAAGGTCTTGTCATCAGCCGTCAGTACGCCATGGCTGTCGAGCCCCTGCATCACAACGGTGTCGAGTAGAGTCACATTCCGCGTTCCGGCTAGTAGTGGAAGGCAACATAATAAAACATAAGCTTATGCATCGACTCATAACGTATGTTATTGAAAGTGAATTATGTTAAATGGCGATCGTCCATTCAGGCGCGTAGCTCCCCGTAGCAACCAGGCCCCGCTTGCGGCCTCGCAAAGGCCCTTATGCGTTTTGCTGCCTATGCCTCCACCTCCTTTCGTCTCGTATATCACTATAAAATCACTTGCTCCCGGCTTCACTGGGCGCCATCATCGCGCCCAGCGCGTGAGCGAGACCGGGGTGGCATCGGGTCCGGGCACAGCAGGTTGGCCCCCGTTCCGATAAGACCCTATATTTGAAAGACATTTCTCGACCTGGATTCGACAACCAATGAGCAAAGTCCTGATTATCGGCGCCGGCGGCGTCGGTGGCGTGGTTACCCACAAGTGCGCACAGCATCCCGAGGTCTTCTCGGAGATCTGCCTGGCCAGTCGCAATGAAGACAAGTGTCGCGCCATCGCGGCCCAGCTGGATCGCCAGATCCAGACCGCCCAGGTGGACGCCGATGACGTCGAGGCACTGGTTGCCCTCATCGAGTCGTTCAAGCCCGACTTGCTGATTCACGTGGCACTGCCCTATCAGGACCTGACCATCATGGAAGCGTGCCTGCGTACCGGCGTGCCTTACCTGGATACCGCCAACTATGAGCATCCCGACGAGGCCAAGTTCGAGTACAAGGAGCAGTGGGCCTTCCAGGAGCGCTACGCCAAGGCGGGCGTCATGGCTACGCTGGGCTGCGGCTTCGACCCGGGCATGACCAACATCTACTGCGCCTACGGCCAGAAGAACCTGTTCGACGAGATCCACCAGATCGATATCCTGGACGCCAACGGCGGCGACCACGGCTATCCGTTCGCCACCAACTTCAATCCCGAGATCAACATCCGCGAGATCACCGCCAACGGCCGCTACTGGGAAGAGGGCGAATGGAAAGAAACCGCCCCCCTGGCCGAAAAGCGCACGTTCGATTTTGACGGTATCGGCGAGAAGGATCTCTACCTGCTCTATCACGAGGAGCTGGAATCCCTGTCGCAGAACATCAAGGGGCTCAAGCGGATCCGCTTCTGGATGACCTTCTCCGAGAAGTACATCACCCACCTCAAGGTGCTCGAGAACGTCGGCATGACCAGCATCGAGCCGATCGAGTTCGAGGGCAAGCAGATCACGCCGCTGCAATTCCTCAAGGCGGTGCTGCCCGACCCGGCTTCCCTCGGTCCGCGCACCAAGGGCAAGACCAACATCGGCGTGATCCTGGACGGCATCAAGGACGGCAAGCGGCGCAAGGTGCATATCTATAACATCTGCGACCACGAGGCCTGCTACCGGGAGGTGCAGTCACAGGCGATTTCCTATACCACCGGCGTGCCCGCGGTTACCGGCGCCATGCTGATGCTGGAAGGAATCTGGAAGGGTGCCGGCGTGTTCAACGTCGAGCAGCTGGACCCGGACCCCTTCATGGCGCGCATCGGCGAGATGGGGCTGCCGTGGCAGGTGGTCGAGCTCGACCCCGAAGCCGACCCGCTGGCCTGATCGCGCATGGGATCGCAGAACATGGAAAAGCCGGCCTACCCCTTTGACGTGCAGGCTTGTCCGTCGCCGGCCTATGTGGTGGATGACGCCCTGCTACGCAAGAATCTGGCCCTGCTTAAGCAGGTCCAGGAGGACAGCGGTGCGCATATCCTGTTGGCGCTGAAGGGCTTCGCCATGTGGGACACCTTCGACATGGTCCGGGAGTACCTGGTCGGCACCACCGCCAGCGGCCAGGACGAGGCGCGGCTGGGGGCGGAGACGTTCGGCGGCGAGACACATGTCTACTCGCCGGCCTTCACCGACCAGGAGATGGAGGTGGTGTTGCGCTATGCCGACCACATCAGCTTCAACTCCCCCACCCAATGGCTTCACTTTCGTGACATCGTGGCCTCGGCTCCGCGCCGGATTTCCTGCGGGCTGAGGGTGAACCCGGAATACTCCGAGGGCAAAGTGGCGCTGTATGACCCCTGCGCCCCTGGTTCACGCCTGGGCACCCGGTCAGTGGATCTCGAAGGCGCCGATCTCGCAGGGCTCGAGGGACTGCACTTCCACACTCTATGCGAGCAGAACAGCGACGCCCTGGAGCATACCCTGGAGGCCTTCGAGGCCGGGTTCGGCGCCTACATCGCAGGGATGAAGTGGGTAAACTTCGGCGGCGGCCACCACATCACTCGGGCCGATTACGACGTGGACCGCCTGATACGGGTGATACGGGAATTCCGCGCTCGCTACCCGGGGGTGGCGGTCTACCTGGAGCCCGGCGAGGCCATCGCCCTTGGGACCGGCTATCTGGTCAGCAGCGTGCTCGATATCGTTCACAACGACGGGGATATCGCCATCCTGGATACCTCGGCCACGGCACACATGCCGGACGTGCTGGAGATGCCCTACCGGCCCGAGATCATCGGCGCCGGCGAGCCGGGCGAGAAGGCCTTCACCTATCGGCTGGGCGGGCTCACCTGTCTTGCCGGTGACGTGGTGGGAGAATACTCCTTCGATCACCCGCTGCAGGTGGGCGACCGGCTGGTGTTTACCGACATGGCCCACTACACCATGGTGAAGACCACCACCTTCAACGGCATGCGCCTGCCCGCCATCTGCCGCGTGGCCGAACGGACCCGGGCCATTCACACGGTGAAGACCTTCGGTTATGAAGACTACAAGCAGCGCCTGAGCTAGGCACTGTCCGAAAAATGTCTGCGCTCAGTCATACTTCGTTAAAAATCAGCTCAAAATACTCATTTACACCCCGTAAACTCCGTCTTTTCGCCGATTTTTGCCTTGTCTGACCATCGCTCGCCGACTTTTCAAACAGTGCCTTGTGTATCTCCGGGAGGGTCCCGCTCGCTACGCCGCAGGCACCTCCGGGTGCCTGTTTCGTTTCTGCACCGCCATTTTAATCCCAGGCCTCCCACCTCTTTTCCCCTGCTACGCTTTCACGCAAGGTAAGGAGCGCAAAACCACCACTCAGGGAGAGCCAGCGATGACTACCGTTTTCAAGTTCGGCGGCGCTTCGATCAAGGATGCCGACGCCATACGCCGCCTGATGCCCCTCATCGAGGCCCACAGGGAGCGGCCGCTGGTGGTGGTGATCTCCGCCATGGGCAAGACGACCAATGCCCTCGAAGCCCTGCTGGCCGACGCCCGTGACGACGGCAGCAGCGGTGGCTATCGTGAACGGCTCGATGAGCTCAAGGCCGGCCATGAGGCCGTCGCGGAAGCCCTGCTGGGTGACGAGGCCCGGGAACTCAAGCAGCGCGTCGGGGAACTGGTCAAGGCACTGGATGAGCAGCACCGGCGCCATTGCGAGAGCTCCTATTCGGTGCACTACGACCAGACCGTCTGCTATGGCGAGCTGCTCTCCACCACGATCGTCGCGGCATGGCTGAACCATGAGGGTGTCGCGACGGATTGGCTGGATGCCCGCGAGCTGGTCATCACCGACGACCACCACCAGGATGCCAACATCGATTGGCAGGCCACCAGGGAGGCCATCCGTAGCCAGGCGGCAAGCGGCGACCGGGTGCGACTGACCCAAGGCTTCATCGGCGGCACCTCTGATGGCATCTCCACCACGCTCGGCAGGGAAGGCTCGGACTTCAGCGCGGCGATCCTCGCCCACTGCCTCGATGCCGCGGAGGTGGTGATCTGGAAGGACGTGCCTGGCCTGTTCAATGCCGATCCCAGGCGCTTCGACAACGCCGTGCAGCTGAAGCGGCTTTCCTACGCCGAGACCATCGAGCTCGCCTGGCACGGGGCCAAGGTCATCCACCCCAAGACCCTGGGGCCGCTGAAGCAAAAGGGCATTCCGCTGACGGTACGCTCCTTCGAGACACCGGAGGCGCCCCCCAGCGTCATCGACGCGGATACCCGGTTCGATGCCGAGCACCCCTCCTGCATCCTGCGCGACGACCAGGTTTTGCTCGAGGTGAAGCCGAAGGACTTCTCCTTCATGGACGAGCCGCGCCAGCACGACATCCTCGGCCGACTGGTGGAGGCCGGCGCTCATGCCAACCTGATCGACGGTAGCGCCATGCAGTTCACGCTCTGCTGCGACAACAAGCCCGAGCGGCTGAAGCCGCTGATCGAGTCGCTGGATGCCGACTACAGTCTTGAACGTCAGGAGGAGCTGACACTGATCACCGTGAGGCACGCCGGTGAATCACTGCTGGAACGGCTTCGAGAAGGGCGCGAGGTCCTTGCCGAACGGCGCAACGCCACAACCACCCAGCGGCTGTTCCGCAGCGAGGATTGCCCAGAGACCTGGCATATCCCTGACTGAGGCCTGGCCCTGGTAAGTCGACGATTCCGGACATGAACAAGCTGCGCCGGGGGCAACGCTCACTGCGTAACGCCGCGTCATCAGATCCAGGCAGCGGTTACGACAAGACGCCGGGGCGATTCATCACCCCGGCGTCCATTGGTTTCGCCCTACAACTGGCTCACCGCATCAGGCGGCGTGCCGCTTGGCATCGCTCGCCGCCTGCATGGCCAGGGCGGTATC
>SKVX01000060.1 GCA_007129225.1 Halomonas sp. | reverse complement strand
GCCGTGGAACTCTCCGCCGAGAAGTACTGCAGCGCTTCGATCATGCTGGCCAAGGGCGGCGTCGATATCACCCACTCCTATACCATCGTGGATGGCTGAAGACGCCATTCTGTCCATGGCCAGGAGCGTCACGGCCAGTCGCCGGGCAGGCGCTCAGATCCGATAGACACTCTTGGTCATCACCTTCGACATCAGCGACATGCCGAACTTCACCGGTGCAGGGAAGCGGGCGCCACCGGCTTCCAGCGCCAGTTGGGCATGGTGCGCCTCGTCAATGGCCATCTGGCGCAGCACGGCCCGGGAGCGATGGTCGCCCGGCGGCAGGGTCTCCAGGTGCTCGTTGAGATGCTTGCCCACCTGCTCTTCGGTCGCCGCCACGAAGCCAAGGCTGACGCGATCGCCCACCGCGCCCGCCACCGCGCCGAGCCCGAAGGAAGCAGCATAGAACAGCGGATTGAGCAGGCTGGTACGGCCTCCCAACTCCTGCAAGCGCTCGTCGCACCAGGCCAGGTGATCGATCTCTTCCTGGGCCGAGTGCTCCATCTGCTCGCGCACCTTGGGCAGCTTGGCGGTGCACCCCTGGCCCTGATAGAGCGCCTGGGCACACACCTCCCCGGTATGATTGACACGCATCAATCCCGCGGCGTGGCGACGCTCGTCCAGCGTCATGGGGTCATCGTCGATATCCGCGGTGACCGGGGAAGGACGAGACGAGCGTGCGGCATGGGGCACCAGGGTGCGCAGTATGGTATCGAACTGGTGGATCAGCGTATCGGCATGGGTCAGCTTGCGGCTCATGGTACCCTCGTTTCTGCACAGACCAATCAAGGCACCGGCCCAACCGAACTGCCACCACTCGGAAGCGCCGAAGTCGACTACCGCAAACGCCACCCTGGCGGGTGGCGTTTGCGGGTATGCACCTGATGCGTCGCACGCCTCGACGCGCGCGGCTTACACCGCAGGGCGCCGGCTAGCCAGCCGGCCAAGTAAAGCGTCGACCGCCCATCAGGTGCATATGAATATGATAGACCGTTTGCCCGCCCTGGTCATTGCAGTTCATTACCACGCGATACCCATCCTCGGCGAAGCCACGCTCCTTTGCCAGCCGAGCCGCGGTGTACTGCAGCCGGCCGATGAGGGCCAGGTCGGCCTCCTCGATATCGTTCAAGGTGGCGATATGCTGCTTGGGAATGATCAGGATGTGGGTGGGCGCCTGGGGATTGATATCGTTGAACGCCAGGACATGCTCGTCCTCGAAGACGATATCGGCGGGAATCTCGCGCTGGATAATCTTGCAAAATAAGCAGTCCATCGATGTCATGCTCCTGTCGTCGTGAAGGTGAGAGAGCCACGCGGCTCATCGAAAGCGCCGCTGGGCGAGCAGGTGGCGCACCAGAGGCGCCAGTATCAGTTCGATGGCAAGCGACATCCTGGCACCAGGCACGACCAGGGTGTGCGGACGACTCATGAAGGCGTCCTGGATCATCGCCAGCAGCCACGGGAAGTCCACGGTGGAGGGGTCGCGGAAGCGGATTACCACGAAGGACTCGGCATCGTTGGGGATGTCCTGCACTTCGAAGGGATTGGAGGTATCCACCGTGGGCACGCGCTGGAAGTTGATATGGGTTCGGGAGAACTGCGGCTGGATATAACGCACATAGTCGCCCATGCGACCCAGGATGGTATCGATCACGGCCTCCTGGGAGTAGCCGCGCATCTTGATGTCGCGATCGATCTTCTGGATCCACTCCAGATTCATGGTCGGCGCCACACCCACCAGCAGGTCCACGTGCCGGGCAATATCGTGCTCGGCGGTCACCAGGCCACCATGCAGCCCTTCGTAGAAGAGCAGGTCGGTACCACAGGGCAGCGGCTGCCACTCGGTGAAGGTACCGACCCGGTAGCCGGCCTCGATCATCTGCTTGTCTTCGGCATGGATGTAGTGACGAAAGGTCCCGGTACCATGCTCGCCATACTCCAGGAAGAGCGTTTCGAGGCGGTCCAGCAGGTTGGCTTCCACGGCAAAGTGGGACAGCTCGTCCTTGCGTTCGGGCTCTTCACGGAAGATACGCGCCAGCTCGTCCCGGGTGTAACGGTGGAAGGCATCGCCATCAACGCTGGCCGCATGCACGTCCTCCCTGGCGAACATCCGCTCGAAGGTTCGCTTTACCGTTGTCGTCCCGGCCCCTGAGGAGCCGGTCACGGCTATGATCGGATACTCGCGCGACATCAGGCGCTCTCCACCCCGGTGATGGCCTGTTTGACGGCATCGGGTATCGCGACGCTACGCCCCTTTGCAGGGTCGACCAGCACAAGGTTGAGGCGCGCGGTAGCCACCGGCCGTCCGCCTTCGGCATGGCATATGCGATGATAGACGACGATAGCCTTGCCGACCGGCGCCGGGATGGCAGTCTCCACCACCAGGACATCGGGCCAGCGCGCTTCGGACTGATATTGCACGGCCAGGTCGGCCACCATACTGAGATAGCCACCCATGTCCCATTCGGTGAGCCCGAGGGTGCCGAACGCCTGAATTCGCGCCTCGTGGAGCAGCGATACCAGGGTGTCATGGCCAAGATGACGGCCATAGTTCATGTCGGTAATGCGCACCGACAACGGCTGACGGTGCACGATAGCCGCTTCGGGAAATTCCAGCTTGATGCGGTCCATCCTCACTCCTGCTTGTTGTTGTCGGTCAGTACAGACTCGCGGCGATCATCCTGCCTGCTGCTCACGGGCAATCGCCCGGTGTGCAATATCGCGACGATAGTGGATATCCGGCCAGCGAATGGCGTCAACGCCTTCATAGGCCAGGTCTCGCGCCCGGGACACGCCCTCGCCCAGGGCCGTGACACAGAGCACACGCCCACCGGCGGTGACCAGCTGCCCCTGGTCGTTGTCGGCGGTGCCGGCATGGAACACCTTGCAGCCGGCACCTTCCGCCGCGTCGAGCCCCTCAATGACATCGCCCTTGCGGTAGTCGCCCGGGTAGCCACCGGCAGCCAGTACCACCCCCACCGCGGTACGGCTGTCCCAGTCGCAGGTCTGTCCCACCAGCTCCCCGCTGGCCCCGGCCAGGCAGAGCTCGGCCAGGTCGGACCGCAGGCGCAGCATGATCGGCTGGGTTTCCGGGTCGCCAAAGCGACAGTTGTATTCGATGACCCTGGGGTTGCCTTCGGCATCGATCATCAGCCCGGCATAAAGAAAACCGCTGTAGGGATGCCCCTCCGCCGCCATGCCGTGCACCGTCGGCATGATCACGTCCCGCATGATCCGCTCGTACACCGCCTCGCTCACCACCGGCGCCGGCGAGTAGGCACCCATGCCACCGGTATTGGGCCCTTCATCGCCATCCAGCGCCCGCTTGTGGTCCTGGCTGGTGGCCATGGGTAGTACGTTCTTGCCATCGACCATGACGATGAAGCTTGCCTCTTCGCCCTCGAGGAACTCCTCGATCACCACCCGGGCCCCGGCGTCGCCGAAGGCGTTGGCCTCCAGCATGTCTCGAACGGCCGTTTCCGCTTCCCCCAGGGTCATGGCGACGATGACACCCTTGCCCGCCGCCAGGCCGTCTGCCTTGATCACGATGGGCGCGCCCTGCTCGGCCAGATAGGCAAGGGCAGGCTCGACCTCGGTGAAGGTGCGATAGGCGGCGGTAGGAATGGCGTGACGTGCCAGAAAGTCCTTGGTGAAGGACTTCGACCCCTCGAGCTGAGCCGCCCCGGCGGTGGGACCGAAGATAGCCAGCCCCGCGCCGCGAAAGCGATCGACGACGCCCGCGACCAGCGGTGCCTCCGGGCCGACAATGGTCAGGCCGATGGCTTCCTCTTCGGCAAACGCGACCAGCCCATCCAGGTCAGCCCCATCGATGGCGACATTGACCACGCCCGCCTCACGGGCGGTACCGGCATTACCGGGTGCCACGAAGACGCGTTCGACGCGAGGCGACTGGGCGACCTTCCAGGCCAGGGCATGTTCGCGGCCACCGCCGCCGATGATCAGAACCTTCATCCGCTAGACTACCTATCTCTGACTGGGTGATACCGGGCTTTGACGAGACCTGACCGGGCTGAAGCCAGGGCCTCGAAAAAAACGGGTGTGGAAACATCGCGGCATTATGTCAGAAAGCCACCGTCGACGCCCCCCACTCAGGACTTCTTGGAATCGTCGTCCTGCTCATCATGCTTGTCCTCATCGGCGGCCTGTCGCTGACCGATGGTCTTCTGCCAGAAACGCATGTTCTCCTCTGCCATCTCACGCATCAGGTCCATGGGAGAGTGTCTCATGGCCTGTTGCCACTGATCCTGCATACGCTTCTGCTGCTCGAGCATCAACTGCGTCCCCTGCTCCAGATAGCGCGCCAGGGGAAGCGGTTGAGCCATGTCGTAGACACGGATGAACTGGGCCAGCAGATCATTGGAGAAGACCTCCGAGTCCCCATCCGCCTGCTCCTGCTCGATGATGATCGATAGCAGGATGGTGCGGGTCAGGTCCTCACCGCTCTTGGCGTCCTCGACCCGGAACGGCTCTTCGTCGAGGATCAGTCGACGCAGGTCCTCAAGCGTCACATAGCGGCTCTGTTGGGTATCATAGAGCCTACGGTTGGCATACTTGCGAATCACGCGCACGGTGGCACTCCTTGTCATGAAAGGCAGGCTTGCCCTTTGCTGCTATTGTGCACCGCGCCACCGCCCTTGCAAATCGAACCGAATTAACGAGACCCGATGAACCTGATTCTGCTAGCCCCCGACGACATCGAACACGACCAGCTGGCATGCATTCGAGACCCTCGCCGCCTGCGTCATCTCAAAGAGGTGCACCGCGCCCGCATCGGCGATTCTATGACCCTGGGCGTGGCAGGTGGGGGGATCGGCCGTGGCGAACTGCTGGCGCTCGATGACCGTGAAGCACGCTTTTCCCTCGGCCCCATGGATACCCCGCCTCCGCCACCGCTACCGGTACACCTCGTCCTCGCGCTGCCGCGCCCACGGATGCTGGCCAGGAGCCTCGAGCATGTCACCGCCCTCGGGGTGAAGACGATCACGCTGCTGCATTCGCAAAGGGTGGAAAAGAGCTATTGGCAGTCGCCGGAGCTCGCCCCCGAGAAGATTCACGCCCATCTCGTGCTGGGACTGGAGCAGGCCCGGGATACCGTGATGCCCAGGGTGAATCTGGCCAAGGGTTTTCGCCCCTTCGTCGAGGACGTGCTGCCGGGGCTACTCGAGACCCGGCGCGGCCTGCTGGCACACCCCGGGATGTCAGAGCCCTGCCCTCGGGGCATCGACGACGCGGTCGCGCTGCTGGTGGGTCCCGAAGGCGGCTTCATTCCCTTCGAGGTGGAGCGACTCATGGCGGCCGGCTGCGAAGGCATTCACCTGGGACCGCGCATCCTGCGGGTGGAGACCGCGGTGACCGCCCTGCTGGCCCGGCTGTTCTGAAGTCCCAATAACAGTCCGATAGATCCGAGGAAGCGGAAAAGGCGCGTTACTGCGTCTCGTCGCCGTCTTCGTCATCGCTATCGTAGCGTTTCACCTCGGTGTCCTCGTCACAGTCGGGCCCGTTGAGGAAGGTACGGGTCACGTCGAGCAG
>SKVX01000199.1 GCA_007129225.1 Halomonas sp. | reverse complement strand
GCCGACCATGGTGTGCAGCTCGTCGATGAACAGGATCACCCGGCCCTCCTCCTGGGCCAGCTCCTTGAGCACCGACTTGAGGCGCTCCTCGAACTCGCCGCGGAACTTGGCCCCGGCCAGCAGCGAGCCCATGTCCAGCGAGAGCACCCGCTTGTCCTTGAGCCCTTCCGGCACCTCGCCGTCGACGATGCGCTGGGCCAGGCCCTCGACGATGGCGGTCTTGCCCACGCCGGGCTCACCGATCAGGACCGGGTTGTTCTTGGTGCGGCGCTGCAGCACCTGGATGGTGCGGCGGATCTCGTCGTCGCGGCCGATCACCGGGTCAATCTTGCCGCTGGCCGCCCGCTCGTTGAGGTCCAGGGTGTATTTCTCCAGCGCCTCGCGCTGCTCCTCGGCATTGGGATCCTCAACACGCTCGCCACCCCGCAGGCTATCGATGGCCGTCTCCAGGGACTTGCGCGTCACGCCGGCCTGGGTCAGCAGCTTGCTCACGCCATGGCGCATTTCCAGCGCCGCCAGCAGCACCAGCTCGCTGGCAATGTACTGGTCACCGCGTTTCTGCGCCTCGCGATCGGTGAGGTTGAACAGCTTGATCAGGTCACGGGAGGGCTGCACCTCCCCCTCGAACTGGCTGACCTGGGGCAGGTCGTCGAGATAGCCCACGAGGCTGTCGCGCAGCCGGTCGGGATCGCCGTCGGCTCGCTGTATCAGCGCCTTGACACCGGTGTCGCGGGCATCGAGCAACGCCAGCAGCAGGTGGCCGGGGTCGAGCTGGTTGTGTCCACGGCCCACGGCCAGGGACTGAGCGTCGGCCACGGCGTTCTGCAGCTTGCCGGTAAACTTGTCGAATCGCATTCGATCACTCCTCCATCGGGGTGGCGGCGCTGCTTGGACGCGCCGCTTGGCCCTGTCATATTGCGTTTGACAGTATCAATGGAGTCAGCGTGGCCGGCTTTCAAGTCGCCCGCCAGGGAAAGGGATTTTTAGCTTGACTCAGGTCAGGCTATGCCAGAAAGCGGCCGCCTGAAAGACGCCCATTAGCGCCCAGGAGCCTGTCGGATTTGGCCGATCGTGGCGAGAGATTTGGATTTCGAGGCGAGTTTATCGATCTGATGAGGCGAATAGCCCGCTATGTTACGAATCAGATCGAATGAAATTAGCCGAAAGGCCGGATGTCGCAGTAGATCAGCGTTAAGTCCGACAGGCTCCCCGCTCACCTTAGCCAAATCACGCTGGCCATCCGCCCCGTCCTGCCGTCATCACGACGATGGGAGTAGAAGCGCGATTCGCAGGCGGTACAGAAGTGGCCGCCGCTGACATGCGACACGCCGAGGCGCTCCAGCCGCAGCCTGGCCAGCTTGTAGAGGTCGCCCATGAAATGACCCAGGCGATAGGGGCTCGGATCGAAGGCGGCCTCGGCCTCGGGATGGACCCCGGTAAAGGCCTGCTGCACCTCGGGGCCGACCTCGAACTGGGCATTGGAGATCGCCGGGCCCAGCCAGGCCATCACCTCTTCCGGCGGCACGCCCAGCGCCGCCACCGACGCTTCCAGCACGCCGCCGGCCAGTCCGCGCCAGCCCGCATGGGCCACACCGACCCGGGTACCCTGGCGGTTGCAGAAGAACACCGGCAGGCAGTCGGCGGTGAGTACCGCACAGGCGTAGCTTGAATCGAAGGCCACGGCGGCATCGGCCTCAGGCATGGCCTCGGAGTAGCTTGCCTGCACCCGGGCGCCATGTACCTGGTTCAACCACAGCAGCGGCCTGTCACTGTCGAGCTCATCCGCCAGCAGGCGGCGGCAGAGCGTTACATGATTGGGGTTATCACCCACCCTGTCACTCGGGTTGAAACTGGCGAAATCCCCCTGGCTGGGTCCGGATTCCCGAGTGGTCACGAAGGCGCCGACACTCGGGGGGGCCGGCCAGTCCGGCTCGATCAGGGTGGGCTGCAGGTGAGGGGCATCGCTCATAGCATCGCCTCGCGGTCGTCGCGGAGATAGTCGATCAGCATCAGCAGATCATCGGGCAGGGCGGCACGAAACTCGACTCGCTCACCGCTGCCGGGATGGACGAAGGCCAGCTTGCGAGCATGCAGCGCCTGGCGGGGAAATCCGCGCAGCAGCTCCTTGAGCCCTTCCCCGGCCCCCGGCGGCAGCTTGAGGCGGCCGCCATAGACCGGGTCGCCGATCAGGGGATAGCGCTGATGCGCCAGGTGGACGCGAATCTGGTGGGTGCGCCCGGTCTCGAGCCGGCAGCGCACATGGGTATGGGCGCGGAACCGCTCCACTACGCGATAGTGGGTCACCGCCGGCTTGCCATTGGCGTGGACCGCCTGGCGCTTGCGATCCTTGGGGTGACGACCGATCGGCGCGTCAACGGTGCCCCCGGCCGTCATCACTCCCACCGACACGGCATCGTATTCACGCGAGACCGTACGCGACTGCAGCTGATCGACCAACGCGGTCTGGGCGGTCAGGGTCTTGGCGACCACCATCAGCCCGGTCGTGTCCTTGTCCAGTCGGTGCACGATGCCCGCCCTGGGCACCATGGCGAGGGCGGGGCAGTGATGCAGCAACGCATTGAGCAGGGTGCCGTCGGGATTGCCCGCTGCCGGATGGACCACCAGCCCCGCCGGCTTATCGATGACCAGCACCTCGTCGTCCTCATGGACCACGTCCAGGGGGATATCTTCGGCCTCGAAGCGGGTGTCGTCCTCGATTTCGGCAACGAGTCGCAGCCACTCGCCGCCGGCCACCTTGTCCTTGGGCCTGCCGGGCTCCCCGTCAACCGTCAGGGCGCCCTGCTTGATCCAACCCTTGAGCCGTTCGCGGGAATGGTCGGCGAAGAGTTCGGATGCAGCCTGGTCCAGGCGGGCTCCGGCGAGGGAAACGGGCACTCGTTGCTGGGCTTCCAAAATCTGGGGCATATAGGGGCTATCGCTGGGCAGGCACCGGAGGACTGCGTTTTCACGCAAGGTGCTTTATAGTGGACGAGTTACGGCCAATCCTACCATGGCCGACACGGGATGTTAGACACGAGGATCAGGATGCGCGTTTCCACCATCGCTACACGCCTTGTCGCCCTGCTGCTGACCACTGCCCTGGTCACCGGTTGCGCCGGCAGGTCAGGCTCGAACGACGAGGACGAGTTCGCCGGCGTCGCCGAACAAGAGCTCTACGAAGAGGCCCGGGAGGCTCTGGAAAGAGGACGTCACACCACGGCGATCTCTCGACTCGAGGCGCTCGATACCCGCTTCCCCTTCGGCCGTCATGCCGAACAGGCGCAGCTTGAATTGATCTACGCCTACTACGAGACGAATGACTGGGAGGCCGCCCGCGCCGCAGCCAGCCGCTTCATTCGGCTGCATCCCACCCACCCACAGGCCGACTACGCGCTCTACATGCGCGGTCTCTCCTCCTGGCAAGCGGGCCGCTTCAGCCTGGAGCGAATGCGTCTGATCGACATATCGAAGCGTGATCTCGGCGCCTCGCGGGACGCCTATACCGATTTCCGCGAGCTGGTAAGCCGCTATCCGGACAGCGAGTACGCACCGGATGCCCAGCAGCGCATCATCTACCTGCGCAACCTGCTGGCACGACACGAGCTCCATGTCGCCGACTTCTATCTGCGCAAGGGGGCCTACCTGGCAGCCGTGGAGCGCGGCCGCTGGGTGGTCGAGAACTTCCCCGAGGCCGAAGCCACCCGTGATGCCCTGGCGGTGATGGTCGAGGGCTACCTGGGCCTTGACATGCGCGACCGCGCCCGCGAGGTGCTGCAGGTGCTGATCGAGAACGACCCGGGCAACGAGCGCCTGCGCGGCCGCACCTTCCGACCGCAGCATGTCAGCGCCGAATCGCTTTCGGCCTGAGTCGCAACCTGTGCCAAAAAACCGCGATGGGCTCATCGCGGTTTTTTTTCGCCCTACTCGCCCGGCTGCCAGCCGTTGACGATGGGGTAGCGACGGTCGCGACCGAAGCCCCGTGGCGTCACCCGCACCCCTACCGGCGCCTGGCGCCGCTTGTACTCGCAGCGGTCGACCAGCTGAACCACCCGATAGACGTCGTCAGTATCGTAGCCGGCCTCGATGATCGCCTCCGCGCTCATGTCGCCCTCGATGTAGCACATCAGGATGGCATCGAGAACATCGTAGTCGGGGAGAGAGTCGCTATCCCTCTGGTCCGGCGCAAGCTCGGCAGAGGGAGGGCGCTCGATGACCCGCTCGGGTATCGCCGGTGACTGGGTATTGCGCCAGCGGGCCAGCCGATAGACCCAGGTCTTGTAGACGTCCTTGAGGGCATTGAATCCCCCGACCATGTCGCCATAGAGCGTGGCATAGCCCACCGCCATCTCGCTCTTGTTGCCGGTGGTCAGTACCATCAACCCCTTCTTGTTGGAGATCGCCATCAGCAGCACCCCGCGGCAACGCGACTGCAGGTTCTCCTCGGTGGTATCCCGCTGGGTACCGGCGAAGGTATCGGCCAGGGTCTCCATGAAGGCATCGACCATGGGCTCGATGGGCAGGACCTGGTAGCCGACACCCAGCAGCCGAGCCTGCTCGGCGGCATCCTCCCGGGAGATATCGGCGGTATAGCGATAGGGCATCATCACCGCCTGCACCCGCTGCGGGCCCAGCGCATCCACGGCGATCGCCAGCGACAGGGCGGAATCGATGCCACCGGACAACCCCATCACCACGCCATCGAAACCACTCTTGTTGACGTAGTCGCGAAGGCCACTGACCAGGGCACAATAGAGACTCTCTTCCGGCGCTTCCGGGGGCTCGACCTCCCCCTCCTGCGGCACCCACCGCCCCGCCTCCTGCACGAACTGAACCGGCATCAGGCCCGCCTGCCAGTAGGGAGCCAATACACGCAGGGTACCGCTGCCATCCACGCAGGCCGATCCTCCGTCGAACACCAGCTCGTCCTGCCCGCCGATGGTATTGACGTAGACCACCGGCAGCCCCACCTCGGCGGCACGCTGCTCGAGCAGGCGCAGGCGCTCGGCCGGCTTCTCCTGGTGGTAGGGCGACGCATTGAGGGTAATCAGGATCTCGGCACCATCATCGCGCGCCGTCCGCACGGGTGCACCATCCCACAGGTCCTCGCAGATCAACAGGCCGAGCTTGGCTCCCTTGTGCTCGATCACCAGGCTCCGCTCGCCGGTGGCGAAGTAGCGCCGCTCATCGAACACCTGATAGTTGGGTAGCACCTGCTTGGCGTACTCGTCGAGCCACTCACCGTTGTAGAGCAGTCCCGCCAGGTTGTAGCCATTCCCCTCCCGGCGCCCCGGGTAGCCGATGATCACCAGTACGTCACGTACCACCTTGGCGGCCATTCGGGAACGCGCAGCGCGCAAACGGGTCTCCATGGAAGGCCGCAGCAACAGGTCCTCCGGCGGATAACCGCTGAGATAGAGCTCGGGAAACACCACGATATCGGCACCATGCTCGATACGTGCCTCACGAACGGCCTCGATGGCCCGGTCGGCATTGCCGGGAATGTCCCCCACCAGCGGGTCCAACTGAGCCATTACCAGCGTCAAGTCTTGCATGGGCGTAGAAATCTCTTGAGAATCCAATGTATTCATATTGTCCCGCAAGGG
>SKVX01000458.1 GCA_007129225.1 Halomonas sp. | reverse complement strand
GCACCGGGCAGGGAGCGCTGCGCAACACCCGGGCCAGGGTGGTGCCGGCGACCAGGTCTGGCTGGCCGCGCTTGCGGTGGGAGCCGAGTACGATCATGTCCACTTCCCGGTCATGGGCTTCTCGGATGATCTCGGCGTAGGTGGCGCCGGCTACCGTCTGCAACAGTGTCTGCGGCTCGGGTAGGGCATAGTCCTCGCGAATATCTGTCATCATGGCCTGCATGTCGGCCACCACCGCTTCCTCCAGGTCGTGAAGCACCCGCCGTGGCAGGTAGGGGTCCAGCACATGGATGACATCGAGGCGGGCGCCACTTTCATGGGCCAGACGAATGGCTCGAGCGTAGGCGGCGCGGTTCTCTTCCGAGAGGTCGCAGGCAAACAGCAGCGTCTGGGTCATGATGTCGCTCTCCGTGAAGATGGGGCTGACGGGGTCAGGCTTCAGCATGGGCGGGAGGCGGCAGGCGCGCAAGGCGGGTTTGCTACCACCAGCGGTGAAAGTGGTGTACCGGACCATGACCATGACCCACATCAAGCCGCCGACTCTCGGCCAGCGCCGTTTCCAGCCACTGCTTGGCGTTGGTCACTGCCTCGGGCAGCGGGTCGCCCAGGGCGAGGCGAGCCGTGATGGCCGATGAGAGCGAGCAGCCGGTGCCGTGCAGGTTCGAGGTGGCGATGCGCGTTCCCTCCAGCCAAAGGGTCTCGCCAGGGGTTATCAGCAGGTCGGGGCAGCTCTCGCCCTGCAGGTGGCCACCCTTGAGCAGGACGGCCCCGGCTCCCAAGGCCTCCAGCCGCGGGGCCATGGCTTCCATGTCGCGGCGTGTCAGGGGAGTATCGCAACCCAGCAGCACCGCGGCTTCCGGCAGGTTGGGCGTCATCAGGTCGGCAAGCGGCACGAGCACTTCGCGTACCGCGGCGATGCCCACATCGTCGACCAGGATATCGCCGCTCTTGGCCACCATCACCGGATCCAGCACGATCCAGCGGGGCCGCCTGGCCTCCAGCGCATCGCGGATGGTCTCGGCCACCTCGCGGGAGGCGACCATGCCGATCTTGACCGCATCGATGGCCACATCGTCGAGCAGGGTGTCGAGCTGCAGGCGAATGAAATCCTCCGGTACCGGATGCACGCCACGGACGCCGCAGGTGTTCTGGGCGGTCAGGGCGGTGACGACGCTGGTACCATAGGCGCCCAGCGCGGAGAAGGTCTTGAGGTCGGCCTGGATCCCGGCACCGCCGCTGGGATCGGAGCCGGCAATGGTCAACACATTGGGAATGGAGCGGTTCGAGGTCATGACGTCATCGTCTCGCAAGCGGGTCAGGGGTAGTCAGGGGGCGCCATGTTGAGTCTGTTCGTGGTGGCGCTGGTCAGTGCCACCCTGCTGCCGGGTGGCTCCGAGGTATGGCTGGCCCGGCTCTGGTGCCTGGGGGAGCCTGTGATGATGTTGTGGCTAGTGGCCACCTCCGGCAATACCCTGGGCAGCCTGATCAACGTCTGGATGGGGCGCTATGCCCGCCGCTTCCAGGACCGGCGCTGGTTTCCCGCCTCGCCCCAGGGGCTGGCCCGTGCCGAGCGCTGGTACCACCGCTTCGGTGAATGGAGCCTGCTGCTCTCCTGGGCGCCGGTGATCGGCGACCCGCTCACCGTGCTGGCCGGCGTCTTCCGGCTGCCCTGGTGGCGGGCCATCCTGCTGATCACCCTGGCCAAGGGGGCCCGCTATGCAGTGGTGTTGTACCTGGCACAGGCCTGGCTGGCTCCGCTTTGTCAGTGACCCCCCACCCTTGCTGTTACAGTACCGAGGGCAGCCACGTGGCCAGGCCCGGGAACAGCGCCAGTGCCACCAGCATGCCCAACTGGATCAGGATGAAGGGGATCACGCCCCGGTAGATCGCCGAGGTCGGCACCGACTGGGGCGTGACCCCACGCAGGTAGAACAGGGCGAAGCCGAACGGCGGCGTCAGGAACGAGGTCTGCAGGTTCACCGCGATCATGATGCCGAGCCAGATCGGATCGAGGCCCATCATCAGCAGCACCGGCCCGACGATCGGCACCACCACGAAGGTGATCTCGATGAAGTCGAGAATGAAGCCCAGCAGGAAGATCACCAGCATCACGATCAGGGTCGCCCCCACCACACCGCCGGGCATCGCCTCGAACAACCCGGTGACCAGCTCCTCACCGCCGTAGGCGCGGAACACCAACGAGAACAGCGCCGCCCCGATCAGGATCAGGAAGACCATGCTGGTCACCTGGGCGGTGGTGCGCACCACTTCGCGCAGCATCGGCAGGTTCAGGCGGCGGTTGACCAGGGCCAGGAGGAAGGCACCCATGGCGCCTACCGCCGAGGCTTCGGTGGGCGTGGCAAAGCCGCCGAGAATCGAGCCGAGCACCGCGACGATCAGCAGCACCGGGGGTATAAGCCCCTTGATCAGCAGGGGCCAGATGCTGCCGCGATGGCCCAGTTCGTCCATCAGTGACTGACGGTCGGCGGCAGGGGCGGTTTCCGGCTTCAGCCAGGCCGTCGCCGTCAGGTAGACGATATAGGCCACCACCAGCAGCAGGCCGGGGATCAATGCACCGACGAACAGGTCGCCCACCGACACCGTCTTGGGGCTCCACACCCCCATGGCCAGCTGGGCACGCTGATAGGCGTTGGAGAGCACGTCACCCAGCAGCACCAGTGCGATGGACGGGGGAATGATCTGGCCCAGGGTGCCGGTGGCGCAGATGGTGCCGGTGGCCAGCGAGGGCGAATAGCCCCGCTTGAGCATGGTGGGCAATGACAGCAGGCCCATAGTCACCACGGTGGCGCCGACAATGCCGGTGGAAGCGGCCATCAACATGCCCACCAGGATCACCGAGATTCCCAGCCCGCCGCGCAGCGTGCCGAAGAGCAGCGCCATGGCGTCGAGCAGGGTTTCGGCGATTCGCGACTTCTCCAGCAGCACACCCATCAGCACGAACAGCGGTACCGCCAGCAGGGTGCTGTTGGTCATGATGCCGTAGAGTCGGTTGGGCATGGCGCCCAGCATGCGCGACTCGAAGTGGACCGGTACCCCCATGTTCTGCAGCAGGATGCCGAGGCCGGCAAACATCAGGGCGGTACCGGCCAGTGCCAGCGCTACCGGGTAGCCCAGCATCAGCACCAGGCAGACGGTGAAGAAGAGAATCAGCGGCATGAAATCGAGGAGGAATTCCACGTCAGAGCACCTCCCCGTGGTCCGGGGTATTGCCCGGTGCCTTGCCGCGCAGTATCAGCACCTGACGTATCACCTGGGCCACGCCCTGGATCAGCAGCAGGCCAACCATCACCAGTATCAGCGACTTGAGCAGATAGACGCCGGGTATGCCGGCGTCCGGCGAGCGTTCGAGAATGACCCAGCTGCTCCTGACATAGCCGTAGCTGCCGATACCGATGAAAAGCACCACCGGGAACAGCAGGAACAGGGTACCCAGCAGGTCGATCCAGGCACGCCCACGATCGGACAGCTTGCGATAGAAGATATCGACACGCACATGGCCATCGTGGCGCAGGGTCCAGGCGGCACCCAACATGAAGACCATGGCGTGCATGTACATGACCGATTCCTGCATCACGATGCTATGGATGCCGATGACATAGCGCATCACCACGATGGCAAACTGCACCAGCATCATGACGATCACCAGCCAGGCGATAAAGCGGCCCACGACCTCGGTAAAGCCGTCGAGCCATGCGAGCAGGACCGGATCACGGTTCGCGGTTGGCATGGGGGTCTCTCGTAGTCGAAACGGATAGGGGACGCATCATCGCCGATTCGGCGTGACGCGTCATCCCCGTGTATCAACGACAGGTAACGGGATCAGGCCGAGTGGTAGCGGGTATGGTGCTTGAGCAGGTCGTTGAGTATGTCGCGGCAGGCCGCAGGGAGCGCCAGGTCGACGGCGATCGGCAGATGGTCGGAGAAGAGGTGATCGAGTACGCGCACGTCGCAAGCCTCCAGCGAGTTGGAGATCAGGATGTGGTCCAGGGCGCGACGGGGCTGCCAGGATGGGTAGCTGAGCAGCGGACGTACCGGATGCAGCGGCAATGAGGCGCAGAAGCGAGAGTGGCTGTGCAGCTGGTCCGGGGTGCAATTGAGATCGCCCATCACCACCACGTGGCGCAGCGGCTGGATGATCTCGCTGAGGTAGTCGAGCTGGCGAACCCTGCCACGATGGCTCAGGGCCAGGTGGGCGACGAACAGGTGGAGCGCATCCGGCCCCTCCCCATAGCGGGCATGGATGGCCCCCCGCCCGGGGAGCGTGCCGGGAAGGCGATGCTCTTCGACCTGGGTGGGGGCGAGGCGCGACAGCAGCCCGTTGCTATGCTGGGCGAAGCGCCCCAGGTTGCGGTTCAGCTGCTGGTAGTGGTGGGGAAAGCCGCCATGGGTGGCCAGGTACTCGACCTGGTTGACATGGCTGGAGCGAAAGCTGCCCCCGTCGACTTCCTGCAGTCCCACGATGTCGAAGCGCCCCAGCACCTCGCTGACCATGCTGAGGCGGCGCAGGCGCTGGGGGTGCGGCAGCAGGTGCTGCCAGCTGCGTGTCAGGTAGTGATGATAGGCCGACGTCTGAATCCCCACCTGCATGTTGAAGGTGAGGAGTTTCAGGTGTCCGCCATCGAGGGGCGGTGTCCTTGCATCGGCCAGCCGGGACATCTCTTTCGACACGGCCTATTCTTCTCGTTCCTGACGCACTCTTTCTACCAGGGCATCAGCTATCTGGGGCATGTTTTCCAGGCTGCCTGCGCTGCTGGGCGTCACCAGGTAGCGGCCGTCCACCACCAGGGCCGGGACGCCCATCAGTCGCATGGCACGCATGCGGGCATGGGCCTGGTTGACCTGGGACTTGACGGAGAAGGCGTTCAGTGCCTGACGCGCGTCGTCTTCACTGACACCGTAGTCGCTGAAGAAGGCGGCGATGCTGTCGGTATCGGTCAACCGTTGGCCATTCTCATGGATGGCTTCAAAGATGTCGGCATGTGCCTCCTCGCGAATACCCAGCTCCTCGGCGGCATAGAAGACCGCCGCATGGGTGTTCCAGTCGCCGCCCATAGTGGCCGGCAGGTGGACGATGCTGACGTCGTCGCCGAGGGTCTCGTACCAGGCATCGACGGCACTCTGCAGGTTGTAGCAGTGCGGGCAGCCGTACCAGAACGCCTCGGTGACTTCGATCTGATCCTCGGCGACACGGGTCTCGACGCGCTCGGGAAGTACCTCGTAATGTTGACCTTCCACCAGGGTGGCGGCCGAGGCCAGCGTCGACAGGCCGATGCCGGCCAGGACCATTACTGCGGACTGCATGAAACGGGAAGACTGGGACATTGCGTTGTCGCTCCTTGAAAATGCCGTGTTCGCCTGGCGAATGGCGGGGCAGCGCCGGTTACGCTAGTCACTTGGAGCCCTGGGAGAGGCCAGGGTTCCGAGACGGCCCGAAACAGCGAAGGCGGCCGAGGGCCGCCTTTCTGGAACGGCCGATGAGCCGGGCCGCGCTGATGCCGGAGTCAGTGCAGGCCGAGAATGTAATTGGCCACGGCTGCCATGTCGTCGTCACTCATCTTGGCGGCGATGTCACCCATCATGTTGGCGGGGTCATTGGCCCGCTCGCCCGAGGCGAAGTCTTG
>SKVX01000507.1 GCA_007129225.1 Halomonas sp. | reverse complement strand
GCCTTGGCCATCTGGTAGCCGGGGGCGACCAGGCCGAAGATGCTGTTGTTCCACAGCGCCACTTCACCCACGGCGAGAATCGCCGGGTCGTTGGTCAGGCAGCGGTCGTCGATCACCACGCCGCCGCGCTCGCCGATCTCCAGGCCGCAGTCCCGGGCCAGGTCGTCGCGGGGGCGAATGCCGGCGGAGAACACGATCAGGTCGGTCTCCAGCACCTTGTCGTCCTGGAACACCATGCGGTGGCGGCTGGCCTCGCCGTCGACGATCTCCTGGGTGGCACGGCCGGTCAGCACCTGCACGCCCAGCGACTCGATCTTCTCGCGCAGCAGCTCGCCGCCTTCGCTGTCGACCTGCATCGGCATCAGCCGGGGGGCGAACTCGACCACGGCGGTGTCCAGGTTGAGGCCGCGCAGGGCGTTGGCGGCTTCCAGGCCGAGCAGGCCGCCGCCCACCACCACGCCGGTATTGGCGGTTTCGGCCATGGCGCGAATGGCGTCGAGATCCTCCAGGGTACGGTAGACCAGGCAGCCTTCCCGGTCGTTGCCGGGGATCGGCGGCACGAAGGGATAGGAGCCGGTGGCCAGCACCAGGCGGTCGTAGGCGTAGCGGCCCTGGGGTGTCGTCACCTCGCCGCGGTCGCGGTCGATGGCGGTGACTGCCTCGGAAAGGCGCAGGGCAATGCCGTGCTCGGCGTAGTACTCGGCGGTGGAGAGGGCCAGCGAGTCGGCGTCGCGGCCGCTGAAATACTCGGAGAGGTGAACCCGGTCGTAGGCCAGGTGGCGCTCCTCACCGAACACGGTGATCTCATAGTGCTCGGTGGCGCCCTGTTCGACCAGTTGCTCGACCAGGTGGTGGCCGACCATGCCGTTACCGATGACGATCAACTGGGATTTGGTGGCGTTAGGCGTGTTCATGCGGCCTCCTTGACGGGGCGTTCCGGAGAGTCTGGATTGGCGTGTTCGTGAAGCAGGGCATCGGCATCGGCGGCGCCCAGCAGCAGGGCCTGGCGGCAGGGGCCGAGGTCGGTGCCGGCCAGCGAGTGTTCGAAGTACCAGGGGCCCATGGCGGTATCACCGTAGAGAACGGCACCGACGATGCGCCCGTCGCACAGCAGCAGGCGGCGATAGTCGCCCTGCAGCGGGTCGCGGTAGGTGAGCACGTCGTGGTCGGGTTCCGCCTCGGTGGGGCCGAAGGCGTAGAGCGATACGCCGCTGACCTTGAGCTTGGTGGCACAGGGCGTCTCCACATAGCCTGCCGTCGGCTCGCCGGCCAGATGCGCGGCCAGGACCTCGACCTGCTTCCAGATGGGTTCCACCAGGCCGAAGGTATTGCCCTGGAATTCGCAGCATTCGCCCAGGGCGTGGATGGCCGGGTCGGAGGTGGTGAGGGTCTCGCCGACGACGATGGCGCGGTTGACCTCGAGCCCGGCCGCCTGGCCCAGCTCCTTGTTGGGCGTGATGCCAATGGCCACCACCACGCACTCGGCCGGGAGCCACTGTCCGTCGCTCAGCATGGCGCCGGTGACATGGCCCTGGTCGTCTCCGGTCAGGTGGTCCAGGCCGGCATCGGTATGGATGTCGAGGCCGCGGCCGGAGAGCTCGGCTTCGAGCAACCGGGCGGCGGTGATATCCAACTGACGGTTCATCAGCCGGTCGTCACGCTGGATCAGGCTCACATTCATGCCGCGCTTGGCTTGGCCCTGTTTCCGCAGGCCTTCGGCGGCTTCCATGCCCAGCAGGCCGCCGCCGATCACCACGGCACTGCCGCCGGCTTCAGCGGCACGTGTCAGGGCCTCGGCATCGTTCAGGTCGCGAAAGACGTGGACGCCGGCAAGCGTGAGGCCGGGAATGGGCGGCATCGCCGGGCGTGACCCGGTAGCCAGCACCAGGCGGTCATAGTCGAGGATGCGGCCGGCGTCGGTGGTCAGGCGGCGTGATTGGCGGTCGATGTCGGTGACCCGCTCACCGAGAATCAGGTCGATCTGCTGTTCGGCATACCAGTCGGCATCGCGCAGGGTCAGCGCGTCGCGTTCCATCTCGCCGGCAAGTAGCGGCGAGAGCAGGATACGGTTGTAGGCTGGCTGCGGCTCCTCGCCGATCACGGTGATACGCAGCGACAGGGCCGGCCGCTTGGCCAGGGCTTCAACCAGCCGGTGGCCAGCCATCCCGTTGCCGATGATCACGAGATGCTCGAGCGTGGCCGGCTGGGGTGCGGACTGTGGGTGCATGTATTGACACCTCCGAAGCGGGTAAGAAAGTAGCGGCACAAAAAGAAGACGCTCCGGCACGACCCCGCCTGGGGTGTGCTGGAGCGTCTTCGCCCGTTGCTACTGTTCGAGAGCGACCGCCATTGATCGCGTAGTTGACTAGTAGCAATCAAGAAGCTGGCCAGAATCCTCTTTCTGTTGGTTTTGTCGTTTTATTTCAGTTTCTTGGGAATGCCTTTCCAGAGGGATTGTCTGGCGCTCAGCCGTTTCCGGTCGGCCGCCTGCACGTCACTGGTGCATGGCAGCATCGAAATGCACAGGGGCGTAGCATTCGTGGAGCGTCGGGATGTCCAGGGCACGATCCAGGTGACGCAGGGAGCGGTCCAGCTGTTCGGCAATGCGGCCCATGGCTTCCACGTCGGGGCGCAGGACCCCGGGGCCGAACAGGCGCTGGTGAATCGGGGCGACACCCAGGGGCAGGGTGTCGAGATGGCTCACCGAGCGGTCCAGGTAGGGCGGCAGGGCGAGCCACTCCAGCGCCTGCCGACGGTTGTCGGGAGAGTCGGCGAGCCAGTCGCTGGCCGCCACCAGCGCCCGGATCAGGGCGGCAAGGGTGGCGGGGTAGTGGTGGGCCCAGGAGCGGGTCACGCCCAGCACCTTCTCCGGGTGGTCGGGCCACAGCTGGACACCGCTGGCCACGAGCTGGCCGACACCCTGGTGCGCGGCCAGGCTGCCCCAGGGTTCGCCGGCGCAGAAGCCGTCGATCTGGCCTTCGCTGAGTGCCGCCACCATGCGCGGGGGCGGCAGGACGACCAGTTCCACGTCGCGGTCGGGATCGAGGCCGCCCAGACTCAGCCACTCCCGCAGCAGGTAGTGCTGGCACGAGAAGGGGTAGACCATGGCCAGCCGCGGGCGATGAGGGCCGCTGTGCTGACCGAGCCAGGCACCGACGGCGCGTGCGCTGTCGGCCGGGTCGCTGCCCATGGGGGCACCGCTCTGCTGGCAGAGGGACTCCGACAGCACGATGGCATTGCCGTTGCGGCTCAGAGTAATCGGCGCCAGGGTGTCGCAGGGCGCACGCTCCAGCCCGAGGCTCATGGCTAGCGGCATGGGCGAGAGCATCTGGGCACCATCGAGCAGGCCGGCGGCCACCTTGTCGCGCAGGGTGGACCAGGCGTTTTCCCGTGACAGTGACACCTCGATCCCCTGTTCGGCGAAGAGGCCACGTTCGCGGGCAATGACCAGCAGGGCGGCATCCAGCAGCGGCACGAAGCCCAGGGTCAGGTGATTCAGCTCGGGTGTGGTGTGCATGTCCTGCGGATTCATGAATAGACCTCTGTTCAGTCAGGCGAGCGCGTGTTCAGGCGTTCCAGGATGTCGATGACGCTGTCGGCCACCTCGGCGATGCGTTGGCTGCGGTCCATGGCGAGCTTGCGCAGCATGCGGTAGGCCTGCTCCTCGTCGCAGTCCTGATGCTTCATCAGCAGCCCCTTGGCGCGTTCGATGCGCTTGCGCTCGGTGAGCTGGTTGCGGGTCTTCTCCAGTTCGCGGCGCATGGACTGGAAGGCATCGAAGCGGGCGATCGCCACCTCGATGATCGACTTGACCCGGCCGGGAACCAGGCCGTCGACCACGTAGGCGCTGACGCCGACCTTGAGGGCGGCCTGGAGGATGTCCGGGTCGTGCTGGTCGGCGAAGAAGACCACCGGGCGCGGGTTCTCGCGGTTGAGCAGCGCCATGCTGTCCAGGGTGTCGCGGTCGGGGGATTCCATGTCGATGATCACCACGTCGGGCTGGTGCCGGGCGACCATCTCGTTGAGGCTCGCCGGGCTCGTCAGGCGGCAGACCACACGGTGCCCGTCGGCGACCAGGGCCTCCTCGACCATGGCGGCGCGCACGACTTCATCATCAACCAGCAGCACATTCAGCGGTGGGGGCATGGCAGTCTCGCTAGTCACGTTACGTCTCTACGCTGCAATGCAAAATGCATTCCAGATGCTGCTAGAGACTGGCGTGACATTGAGGTCATGGTCCCGCTGTCGGAGCATCTTCAGATCGCGACTGGAGGCTGCAAGCCTCCCTCCGGTGTTGCCCATGTTGGCGGCTATCGCTGGCGCTGCCGTCGAGCCGCCCTTTCACAATGCAGCTTGTACAGAGCAGGTTCACGCCAAAGTGCGATGAACCACATGCTTGCGCGGTAAATCGCCCAGAGAGTGGACCGGGCGCACGGGCGGGGTTTCGGCACTACCGTGGTGCAGCATGGCAGTTGGGGTGAGATATCCTGGGGCAGTGGCTGGATGACGGGCCGACGCCGGGCAGCCAGAGAGCCGTAATACCGGCGGAAGCCGCTGTCTGGCACGAAGATTGCTTCATCCTGCATAGAAAATGCTCAACGCTGGGCAAAGCAGCAAGAGGCGCCCACCGCGCTTCATCGGCAACGACGCCCATCCGTCGTCTCTTCTACAGAGTCGGCGGGTGGGCGTTTGCATTTTGCGAACAGGCGTTACAGGAGATCGTCATGCACCAGGCACTAACCACTTGCCCCTACTGCGGTGTTGGCTGCGGCGTGCAGGCGGAAGTCGAGGGCGAGCGCATCATCGGCGTCAGCGGCGACAGCACGCATCCGGCCAATTTCGGGCGGCTCTGCGTCAAGGGTTCGGCGCTGCACGAGACCCTGGGTGAGCATGGCCGGCTGACGCGTCCCCGGGTCGACGGCGTGGAGGTGGACTGGGACACGGCACTGGATGCCGTGGCCGACAGGCTTCAGGCCACACGCCGCGTCCATGGCAACCATGCCGTGGCGGCCTACCTCTCGGGTCAGCTGCTCACCGAGGACTATTACGTCGCCAACAAGCTGTTCAAGGGCTTCCTGGGGACGCCGCACCTGGACACCAACTCGCGGCTCTGCATGGCTTCGGCGGTGGCGGCCTACAAGCGCGCCTTTGGCGCCGACGCCGTGCCGTGCAACTACGAGGACCTGGAGGAGGCGGAGCTGGTGGTGCTGGTGGGGTCAAACCTGGCCTGGAACCATCCGGTGTTGTATCAGCGCATCAAGGCGGCCAAGCAGATCAATCCGCTGATGCGGGTGGTGGTGATCGACCCCAGGGTCACCGATAGCTGCGAGATCGCCGACCTCTATCTCGGCCTTGCTCCCGGCAGCGATGCGCGGCTGTTCAATGGCCTGCTGGCCTGGATGGACGACCGTTCCAAGCTGGACCGGGTCTACCTGGACAACCATACCCAGGGCATGGAAGAGGCCCTGGCGGCGGCTCGCGAGGACGACACCTCGCTGGAGGCCATTGCCGCCGACTGCGACCTGGACCCGGAGCGACTGGAAACCTTCTTCTACTGGTTCGCCAGCCACCTCCACGTGGTGACGCTCTACTCCCAGGGCGTCAACCAGTCCTCCAGCGGCACCGACAAGTGCAACGCCATCATCAATTGCCATCAGGCCGGCGGCAAGATCGGCCTGCCGGGGGCGGGCCCCTTCTCG
>SKVX01000476.1 GCA_007129225.1 Halomonas sp. | reverse complement strand
TGGAAGAGAGTACTCTCAGCAGCGCCACCGATCTCCTTGATCGCGTTCGAGTGCTAGCAGTGCAGGCCAAAAACGCCTCTCAAACCAACGAGACACGGCGCTTCATTGCCTCAGAAGTTAGGGAGAGGTTTAGCGAGCTGTTGCAGATTGCCAATACCAGGGATGGTCAGGGCGAGTATATTTTTGCCGGTACCCGAACGCGGACCCAGCCCTTCGTTCTGGAAAATGGCGAGGTCGTCTATAACGGTGACCAGACACGTCGTAATATCCAGATAGGGCCGTCAAGGCAGGTAACGGATGGTGATCCCGGCTGGGATGTTTTCATGGCTGTGCGCAATGGTGATGGCAGCGTCGTGAGCTACGACGGGGTCAACAATCGTGGCAATGCGATGATCCAGCAGACGGGTATCCGCAACTTCTCCGATTATGTGCCTGATGAATACCAGGTGACCATTGCGCAGAATTCTGATGGTGCGCTGGTCTATCTGGTCAGTGGTACGGAGGGGGGGTATCTGGTGCCACCGCCTCCGGATCCCCTGCCACCTGGCTATGATCCATTGATCGACTCACTGGATGATGCGCCCCTCTTCACAGATGAGACAGGGCTTGACTCGGTCACCTTGGTCTTCAATGGGATCGAGATGGTCTTTGAAGGCATGCCGCAGCCCGGCGATACCTTTACGGTACGCCCGGCGGAGCAGCAGAGCATCTTTCGCACCATACAGAACTTCATTGCGGCACTTGATGCCGGTGTCAACGATGAAGCCAGTAATGCCCGCTTCAACAATGCGATGAACCGAGTCCTTTCCGATATCGACCAAGGGCTGGGCAGGATGCTCGAGACACAGACTTCCATCGGCGGACGGGTGCTGGCGATCGAGTCGCAGAACTACATCAATGAGTCCTATATTTTGCAAACCCGGGAGACCCTCTCCGAGGTCGAAGACCTTGACTATGCTGAGGCGATCAGCCGTTTCGAGCTGCAGCGGGTGGGCTTGCAGGCGGCCCAACAGGCGTATGTGAAGGTACAAGGGCTCTCCCTGTTCAACTATATCTGATGCCGTGTGCCCCGCCTCCATGCAGGGCACACGGTATGGCTCAATCGCGCTGAGTGACGTCGCTGCCGGTGGTGATCCGATCCCGGTTGTTCTCGACCACGCTTGGGCCTACACCGTGGACGCGGGTCAGGTCATCGGCTGAGTGAAACGGTCCATCCTGCTCGCGCGACAGCACGATGCGTTCGGCCAATACATTGCCAACGCCGGTCAGGCCGCTGGCCAGTTCGCTGATTGAGGCGCTGTTGATGTCGACCTTATCCATCGCGAAAAGGGCCTGTGAGGCAAGGAAAAGGAAGATTGAAAGAACTGCGATTTTAAAGACTTTCATCGTTTTCTCCTCTTTTTAAAAATTGATCTGCGGCACTATGCCGCATAAAAATTATATGGCTTAGGCAAAGCGTGTCAATTAAAAATATTCCATACTCCAGACAGTGCATGGGTGAGGCGGAGGTGGCTGCAGTCGTGGCGGCTCTGCATGCAGCCCGCATCACCCAAGGGGAGGAGGTCGCCCGCTTCGAACAGGCCGTGGCGGATTACGTAGGAGCTGCCCATGCAGTGGCTTGCAACAGCGCGACATCCGGGCTGTGGCTGGCCTACCGCGCGCTGGGGCTGGTGGCGGGTAGCTGGCTGTGGACCAGTCCGAACACCTTCGTGGCCACGGCGGCCATGGCGTTGCAGTGCGGCGCCCGTGTGCGTTTCATCGATACTGATCCGGCCAGTGGCAACCTCTCGCTCGAGGCGCTGCAGGCGGCATTGGAACAGGCCGAGCGGGATGGCACCCTGCCACGTATTGTGGTGCCGGTCCACTTCGCCGGGCGCCCCTGCGACATGGCGGCGATTGGCCGGCTGGCCGAGCGCTACGGCTTTGATGTGGTCGAGGACGCGGCCCACGCCCTGGGCGCGAGAGCGGCCGGTGAGCCGGTCGGTAGCTGTCGCTATTCTGCGGTCACTGTCTTCAGCTTCCACCCCGTCAAGGCGATCACCACCGGTGAGGGCGGCATGGCGCTGACTCAACGGGCCGATCTGGCCGAACGCATGGTGCGGCTGCGTAGCCACGGCGTGGTGCGTCAGCCAGCCCAGCAGCAGGCCTTGGGCGGATGGCACTATACCGTCGAAGAGGCCGGCTTCAACTTTCGTCTGACCGACTTTCAGGCCGCCCTAGGCCGGGCGCAACTGGCCCGTCTGGACGGCTTTATCGAGCGGCGCCGGGTGTTGGCCGAGCGCTACCGGAAACGGCTTGCCGACTTGCCGCTACAGCTTCCTCATCGGGAGGACGACGCCTCCTGTGCCTGGCACCTCTATGTGGTTCAGTTTGCCGACAGCGCCATCCGGCGTCAGGTCTATGAACGGTTGATCGAGGCGGGGATCGGTGCCCAGCTCCACTATGTCCCGCTCTATCGCCAGCCGCTCTTTGTCGGGGCAGAGCAGCCGGAAGACTTTCCCGGCTGTGAACAGTACTATAACAGGGCATTGACCATGCCTCTGTACCCTCAGTTGAGCGAGCAGGAGCAGGATCGGGTGGTGACGCTATTGGCGGCACAGGTTAAGTCAATATGCGATGCCACTTCGCAGGGCGGTAGCATGCCTGAACAGGGGATTGTATGAGTCTACTCGACGACAAGGTCATTCTGGTGACCGGCGGCACCGGCTCCTTCGGTACCGCCTTCGTGCGCCAAGTGCTCGGCCATCAGCGCCCGAAGAAGCTGATCGTCTTCAGCCGTGACGAGCTCAAACAGTACGAGATGGCGCAGGCGTTTCCTGAGCAGGAGCACCGCGCCATCCGTTACTTTCTGGGTGACGTGCGTGACAAGGAGCGCCTGCGCCGCGCCTTCGACGGCGTCGACATCGTCATCCACGCCGCCGCACTCAAGCAGGTGCCGGCGTGTGAGTACAACCCGCTCGAGGCGATCAATACCAACATTCTCGGCGCCTCCAATGTCATCGATGCCGCGATCGATTGCGATGTGGAGAAGGTCATCGCCCTCTCCACCGACAAGGCGGCCAATCCGGTCAACCTCTACGGCGCTACCAAGCTCTGCTCAGACAAGCTCTTTGTGGCGGCCAACAAGTATTCCGGTTCCAAGCGCAGCCGCTTTGCCGTGGTTCGCTACGGCAACGTCGTCGGTAGCCGCGGCAGCGTCATTCCGCACTTTCTCAGGTGCCGCGACAAGGGCATCCTGCCGATCACCGACCCGCGCATGACCCGTTTCTGGATCACGTTGGAGCAAGGGGTGCAGTTTGTCCTCGACTCCCTCGAGCGGATGCGAGGCGGCGAGATATTCATCCCCAAGATCCCCAGCATGAAGGTCATGGACCTGGCCCACGCCATCTGCCCCGAGTGTCGTACCGAGACGGTCGGTATCCGCCCAGGCGAGAAAGTGCATGAGGTCTTGTTGCCGGAAGAGGATGCACGCAATGCGATCGAATACGACACGTATTTTGCCGTCTATCCGGCGGTCTCTTGGCGCAGCCCGGACGACCCCAGGCTGAAGCCGGGGGGGCGCTGGTGTGAGGAAGGGTTCAGTTACGCCAGTGACAGCAATACCCAGTGGCTCACCACAGAGGCGCTGCAAACCATGCTGAGGAGTGAAACCTCATGAGCCAGCGGCCGAAGCCGAATGAACCATGCCCTTGTGGCAGTGGGAAAAAATACAAGAAATGCTGCGCGCGCTCCACCAGTCAGGCAGTCGCTTCACAGGTGCAGCTGACACGAGCACTGGAGCTGGTGGGGACCGGTGATATGGGGGGCGCTGCTCGCGTCTGTGAGCAGCTGCTGGCCATCCAGCCCGAGGATAGAAGCGCGCTGGATCTGCTGGTTCAGATACGACTACAGGGACAGGATTACGAGCGAGTGATCGAGCTATGTCGCCGTGCTCATCAGCAGACGGGATCGACTATGCTCGAGGCCACCTACATCAATTATGGCGCGGCTCTGGTTGCTCTGGCACGCTTTACAGAGGCCATTGATGTTTTCACTGAAGCGGCTGAGCACTATCCGGGATCGGCTTTGATTTATGGCAATCTTGGCGGTGTGTACATCCAGCAAAAGAACTACATGGCGGCTATCGCTTCCCTGCTTGTGGCGACTCGCCTTGATGATCACTATGAAAAAGCATATGCCAATCTGGCCTTGGCATTCCGCGAAGAGGGTAAGCTCAGCGAGGCGAAGCGCTTCGTCGAACATGCGCTGCGTCTTAACCCAAAACGTTCCGGCTCATGGGACGTTTACGGTGACGTAAAGGGCGGGGAAGGGAGGCATGCAGAAGCACTCAAGTGCTATGAGAACGCCATTCAACTGGACCCGAATAACTACTCTGCAAGATTCAACCGGTCAATAAAACTGCTGGGTCGCGGTGAGCTTGCCGAGGGGTGGGCCGAATACGAAGCGCGGATACATGTCACTCCAAAATTCTATCAGCGGTATACATATACACGCTGGAAGGGTGAGCCGCTTGATGGAAAGACGCTCTATGTCTATGCGGAGCAGGGTGTGGGTGATGAGATCCTCTTTGCCAACTGTTTCCCTGACCTGATCGCAGAGGCTCAGGGTGGGCGTGTCATCATCCAGTGCGACCCACGACTCGAAACGCTGTTCAGCCGCTCATTTCCCCAGGCCACTATCCATGGTGCTGACCGACAGCAGCCTCAAGAAGTGTTGGAGCAACGCTTCGGCCAGATCGACTACCAGGTGGCGGCAGGCAGCCTGCCCAGCTTCTACCGCCGCAGCATCGACGATTTTCCAACACACACTGGTTACCTCAAACCCGATCCCGAGCGGGTCGCTTGGTGGAGGGGTAAGCTGGCTGAACTGGGCGACGGCAGCAAGATTGGTTTCGCGTGGCGCAGTGGGCTACGTTCTGCAAGGCGCGATAGCTCCTATACCGAGATCGATGACTGGGAGCCGGCCTTCAGCGTACCGGGCGTTCACTGGGTTAACCTGCAGTACGGCGATTGCCGTGACGAGCTGGCCAAAGCCCGCGAGCGGTACGACACCGAACTGGCTGATTACGGTGGCGAGCTGCTTGATCTCAAGGACGATTTTGATGAACAGGCAGCACTCTATCAGGCACTTGACCTCGTGGTCGCGCCGAATACGGCGATCTCCTCGCTGGCCGGAGCGCTGGGGGTCAAATGTTGGATGCTCGGTGGCGGCTGGGTTGGACTAGGAACAGCCTCTATCCCTTGGTATCCGCAGACTGCCATCGCTTCCCCACGCTGCCTGATCGCCGAGCCCAAGGATAAGCGCGCACTGCTGCACGCAGTGGCGATCGAGCTGGCTGTCGAACATCTGGTTTGTCACCAGCGCGTAGAAGATGGCGTGAAGATGGTCGAGCAGTGGTATGCGATGGGTGGCAAGACCCTCGGCTTGGGGAGTGGACTGGCGCGCCGCTTGGGAAGCTGCGAGCCCGAGGCAGCAGAGCAACGACTGCTAGCATTAGATGAAGCGGCTATTGAACGCGCCTATGCGGACGACGAAACTCTGAACAGTGCCTTCGTGCGTCTTGGCTGGAGTCATGTCGAGCGCAACGAGTGGCAGCGAGCCCTCGAATATATTGAGCGTGATCAGCAGGCGGGTCGTCTCTCAGCAAAGTGGTTGTGGCACCGAGCGGTTGCCAAGGCCAACAATGGGCAGTGGTTAGAGGCCGAAGCGCATGTGGCCGAGCTCTATGCACAGAATCAGGATAGTCAGGATCGATACACCC